>JAUXEL010000176.1 GCA_030620575.1 Fidelibacterota bacterium | reverse complement strand
GTTATTGTCAATTTTGTATTGTTCTCCCGTCCGGGGGCATATAAGGTCATCCCCCAGTATCTCCCCTTCCCGGCTTACCCAGCCTTTTTGTTTAGCGGGTACGCCCATCATCAGAGCGTATGCCGGCACATCCTTAGTGACAACAGCCCCGGCACCAACAAAGCAGTATTCACCAAGGGTTACACCACAAACGATGGTCGCGTTCGCGCCGATAGATGCTCCTTTTTTTACCAAGGTGTTTTTGTATTCCGTTTTGCGTTCAATAAAGGCTCTTGGATTTATTACATTGGTAAAAACACAGCTCGGTCCGCAAAAGACATCATCTTCAATGATTATAGAATCATAAATAGAAATATTATTTTGAATTTTTACACCGTTTCCAACAATAGCTGTTGAACCAATATTTACATTTTGTCCGATAGAGCAGTGTTCACCAACCTGTGCACCGGACATAATATGACTAAAGTGCCATATTTTAGTATCTTTTCCTATTTGCGCTCCTTCATCAACCCGCGCAGTATCATGTACAAAATAATCAGCCATGAAGCGCTTCCTTTATTTTTTTTGCGACATATTCAATTTCATCATTGCTTAAAAATGGGTGCATCGGCAGAGACATAACTATTTCTGACAAACGATATGACACCGGAAAATCTTTCCCCTGCTCTAAATGTTTGAATGCTTCCTGGGAAGGCAGCGGCATAGGGTAATGAACGGCAGTGGGGATATCACTTTTTGCAAGCTTTTCACGCAGATCATCACGCCCTGAAACCCGTATTGTATATTGTGCCCATACACTTATATTATGCTCTAATACACGCGGAGTATCAACAATATCGTTTAAGGTTTTTGAATAGCTGTTTGCAACACGGTTTCGCTCAATAATTTCATGTTGAAAATGTTTTAATTTAACACGTATTATCGCCGCCTGCAGTGTATCCATTCGTCCGTTAACTCCAATTATTTTATGGTGATAACGTTTTTCCTGACCGTGATTACGGATCATCTTTATTTTTTCCGCTATTTCGGGATCTGTGCAAAAAACAGCACCCCCGTCACCATAACACCCAAGTGGTTTAGCAGGAAAAAAACTGGTTGTTGCAATATCAGTTAATGAACAAGAAAGTTTTCCTTTATATTTGGCACCAAAGGATTGAGCCGCGTCTTCCATCACCCATAAACCGTGTTTTTTTGCTATTCGATTAATTGCATCGAAATCCGCACATTGTCCGAAAACCGAAACGGCAATAATACCTTTCGTTTTATCTGTGATCTTTGCCTCAATTTTATCAGGGTCAAGATTAAAAGTCACGGGATCAACATCCGTAAATATTGGAACTGCCCCAACAATACTGATCATTGTCCCTGTAGAAATAAAGGTGAAAGCCGGGCAAATAACTTCATCCCCGGGTTTAATATCCATCGCCATCAGGGCAATAGAAATAGCATCGGACCCTGAACTGCATGTCAGCGCATAGGGCACCCCGGAAAATTCGGCTAACTCGGTTTCCAAAGCCGGAATATCCGGACCGTCAATAAACGCCGTACTCTTAATGACAGATGCAATCGCAGCATCAATCTCACTCTGATATTCCAAATATTGACGATGTAAATCACAAAATTTCATGTATTTATCCTGAATTTAATAACTGAGTTTTTCCATTAAATGAATTCCGGAAAGAATATCTTCCCGTGAGGGAAACATTTCCCACTTTTCCCGGGCAATATAATCATACATGGTATTATGGCCTTTACCATAAATATGGTCTAGCTTAAAATCCATATCCGGTTTTTCCATTTTTTTAACATTCCAATGACGTATTGTATTTAGATTTGTTCCTGCCAGACGAATAATACCATTTTCTGCAATGAGTGTAAATTCAGTTTCATAATTTTTTTCGTATGCATTTACAGTAGCATTCAAAGAACCAACAACGCCCGAATTGAAACGCATTACAGCAGAAATCGAATCGTATACTTCCAATCCTCTCAATAAACCTCCCTGCCCTTTTCCGCTGACTAATTCACCGAATAGATAATGTACCATGTCAACATAGTGGCTTGCTTGAGTATAGAGAACACCCCCATCCAAAGCACGTGTACCATGCCAGTCAATATCAAAATATGCATTATTTCTATTCCACAACACATTACAGATGAATTGATAAATATTCCCGAGTTTTCCACTATCAATGAGTTCTTTTAACATCACAATTAAAGGATTATATCTATTCTGATAAACCGGCAAAAGGGTTTTACCTGCTTTATCAATCCGTGAAAATAATTCATGTGCTTCACGAACGGTCAAACTAATCGGTTTTTCGCATACTATATATGGGGCATCTGTATATTCTGCAATTTCTGTGGCATGCTGAGGGTGATTTCCTGAAGGTGTCAGAACAGAAATGACATCGACATTCTTAATTTTTCGATAATCAGTTACATACGGTACACTTAGACTTCGGGCTGTTTTTCTTGCCCGGCTTTCAATAATATCACAAACAATAGCTATTTCTACACCTTCGGTATCAGTAATTGCTTCTATATGACGCTTGGAGATACGTCCACAACCAACGAGTGCAATTTTTTTCATGTATAAATTTCCTTTCAATAGAGAATTATGTTGAGAATATATACATCTTATGGGATATTTTCAATGGAATTATATGCTATAATGGTCGATAAGTCGCCTGTCCCGCCCCGATTAATTCGGGGTCGGGGATAAGTCTATAAGTCGATTAATAAATTATATACTGCGTCCCAAAGATATTCGCAAAGCATTTAGTTGCCTTGATATGCTTATTATTTTATCCTTTAAACCCGTTGTATAAAACACAAATTTAAATCGCAAATTATCAAAAACACCCATGAATAATGTCATCTCGACCCCTTCTGCGCCCCGATTAATTCGGGGCTACGAAGGGTGGGTTAAATAAAGAGTTTGTTCTCCGAAGCACCAAATTTTTGGCGCGAAGGAGAGTTCGAAATGACATCAAAAAGGCTATTGACAACATGCGATTCC
>JAUXEL010000046.1 GCA_030620575.1 Fidelibacterota bacterium | reverse complement strand
TGTAGCGTATAGCAAGAGTGATCGGTTGGACTAATTTTGCGGGACCGATCCGTTCTAAAAATGCGATAATTGAAGACAAAGAAACTGCCGGACCACTTTTAATAAAATAACCCATAATAAATAAAATATTTGCATTGCGGGTAGAAAAAAACAAAGCCTTGTCCCACAATGCCCAGGATGAAAAGGACTGCCAATAAGCACTTTCACTAAAACAGAAGAAAAGATGAACCAGCAATGTTATGATAACGAGAGTAAATAATTTAAGAAAAAATAAGAAAATGTGCTTTCGACGGGATGATAACAGGGCAAGAAAAATAAAGGTGAGTAAGACAGCAAGTTCTCCCCATAGGGAAGAAATGATAAATACAGAGATAAATGCCAAGAGGGAAAACAGAATTTGTAAATGTCGAACTGCAGGTTTCATCTTAAAATGATAGTCCCAAATGTACATACCCACCGCCTTTTACCGGCGAGGCAAAAGCAGAGAGCTGCATATTTTTTTGCTGAAGATATTTTATATTTATTGCACTGGCAATACGATTTACAATAAATCCGGTTATCACGAATTCACTGCTGAGCGATGTTAATTCTTTCTTGCGGTATAAATCACGATAATTTTGGGCCGCGGATTCCGAATCCCATTCCCAGGTATAATCTGTGTTCCAGATATCCTCCGGTGTCCGGTTTTCCAGCATGGCTTCTCTATGGTCTGCATAGGAAGAGTAATTCCCTAAATCCGCCCAATATTGTTTATTGTCAGGATAAATGTTTAAACCGGCATGCAGGGTGGTATATGAGATCAGGTCCCGATTCTGGATACTGGCAGAATAACGTAAACCGCCAAACCCAATCCAAAGTGCCAACTCAGTGCCAAAAAATATATAGGCGCTTTTAGATTGATAAGAATATTCACCCCAACCGGGCAAAATAAGGCTTTTCAGCAAAGGTTGCTTGGGGACAGAGGATTGAGCAAAAGCAAGTCCGGCAAGTAGCAGGGTTACCAGAATGCAAGAAAACGGTTTTTTCATTGTAATCCTTTTTTAGGTTGTTCTAGCAAAAAATAATATCGTTGTTATCGCATTTAAAATCAATAACCAAATAGAGAATTTTTTCAGTGATTGTCTTACGTCTTTAGCTGAAACAGGTTCCATCATAAATGAATCCAGGATAAAAGAAAGAGTTTGAGGCTTGCTAAGCTGAATTTCACAGCGGATAGAGTCATTTTCATAATAAAAAAATAATTCACCCCGGTATTGGGCGGACAGGGAATCGGGACTTATACTATAGCTGTGTTTCTCCAGAATATCTGAAATTTCCAGGAGATGAGGAATATCAGGGCGGAAATATACCGTTTTACTGATATTATCAGCTGCAAAAACACAGACGGAGAATAGCAGAATAAAAAAGACTATTTTTTTTGTTTTATCCATAGTGATAGCAAAAATCCCAATATTGCGATAATGGAAACAATAATATTAAACAAATTTCCCGTTTTGACATAAGGGGATGTATAGTTGCCGGCAGGAAGTGTTTCATCAATTATTCCCGTTGTATAAAGCGGAATAGAATGCAGTACACGTCCTTTCTCATCGATAAACATGGATATACCGGCATTTGCAGCACGAATTAACGGACGGCGTGTTTCAACAGCTCGTACAATAGATATTGCAGCGTGCTGATAGGGACCCATAGAGCGCCCGAACCAAATATCATTTGTGATCAATATATTGTACTTACTGCCCTGTGCAACAGAGCGGCGAACCGTATGCGGGAAGACGGAGTCATAACATATCATCGGGGTAAACACTACGCTGTCCGCGGTCATACGCATTATGTGCGTAGTGTCGCGTCTGGAAAAATCACTTTGCCCGTACTTCATATTATTCAGCCATGAAAACCATTTTTTACATGGTGTAAATTCACCAAATGGTACAAGATGAATTTTATCATAAATAATATTTTCATAAGTGATATTTCCCGGTTCAAAAATAAAAATACTGTTTGTACTCTCAAACCATGTTAAGGAGTCTCTGTAAAAATAATCAAGCGCTCCGGTAATCAGGGTGCTCTGCATATCACGTGCACAACGGTTAAGCAGATGGGTGAAATAATGGGATGATCGGAGATAATAGGGGACCGCTGTTTCCGGCCAGACAATAACATCCGGGGCGTAGTCTGTTTCAATGCGACTTAAGGAATCCAATTTATTAATAATAGGAATACGGTTTTTGGGAACCCACTTCTCTTTTGCACCGATATTTGGTTGCACAATGCGAAAACGCAGGGAATTTTCAGATTGCATATCCGTATTTACCATAATTATGCCGTATAAAAAAGGGATAAGGACAATGGCAATAAGAGCAACAAACCGTTTTTTTGAGAATGATTTTATCAACAGGTAAAGAAATACGTTTGTAATAAGTAATATTAGGGAGACAGTATAAACTCCGCCAATATCTGACTGCTGAATATACAGTGTATTGTATGCCTGCGAATGACCGATGCAGAGCCATGGAAAACCCAGAATACCAAAGGAACGTAAAAACTCCACAGTTACCCATATAAAAGGAAAAAGGGATAATGCCAGCAAGGTATGTTTCCGCTGGATTATTTTAAATATCCAGCCGATAACAGCATAATTTAATGCTAAAAATACAGAACCCAACAGCATTGAAAAGCTTGCCAACCACCAATATGTTCCGGTGTTTAGTGCCAGCCAGTGAATGGAAAATATAGAATAAAAAATACCCCATATCATACCGGCTAAGAAACCATTTTTTGTTTTTTCAAGCACATAGAGAAAAGGTAATAAGGAGAAAAAGGCAGTATAAAATTGATTAAATGGTGCAAATGCGAGCTCCATTATAGCTGCAGATAAAAATAAAAGCGTAATATGTTTCCAGTTTAATTTCATACTGTATTTCGGGAATCAAGATATTCCTGCAGCATAATGCGTGCAGCTAATTGATCTACCATCCCTTTGTTGTTTCTCGTTTTTAGACCCTGTATTTTTAGGATATTATGAGCTTCAACACTGGTGTAGCGTTCATCCCATTTTATTACGGGAATATCTACTGCTGATTCCAAAGCTTCAATAACCTTATCTACAATTCGGGTTTGCCCTGTTTTATTACCGGAATTCCCAATAGGATACCCCATCAGAATAGCTTCCAGAGGATATTGTTGGTACAGTTCAATAAGCTGTTTTATACCATCCTCCATGGATGAAATAATTAGAGTGTCTAAAGGGGTTGCGATAATATTCAGGGGATCAGACAGGGCAAGTCCGATCCGCCGATTACCATAATCAACTGAAAGAATTCGATGCATGGTAACTCTTATTTTTCACGTGATTGTGATAAATATGCCTTTAAGATTTTTCCGGCTTTAAAATGAACTTTTTTGCGGGCCGGAACATAAATGACTTCATTGGTTTTAGGATTGCGGGCTTGGGGCTTTGCCTTGGAGTTTTTTACCTCTAAAACGCCAAAATTGCGTATTTCAACACGAACCCGGTCTGCAGAATTATCCATTAATAAATCCAATATAGATGCAAAAATTTCATCCATATATTGTTCACATTCATAAATACGTAAGCCTGAGCGTTTCCTAATGTGCTTAGCTACATCTTTTTTGGTGAATGTCTTTTTTTCCATTGTATTCTCCCAATTTATATTCTGTCAATTGTTAATATTCCGGGAATATTTTTTAATTTTGTGATTATACGTTCAGCGTGTTTTAAACTCTCAACCATAATTGCAACCTGCCCCCGGCCCAACTTCCCTTCTGTAGAGAAGTTAATATTTAGCATGTTTGTATGTAAATCGTGAATAACTTGCGATATATCATAAACAAGATTCGGTCGGTCTTCGCAGATAACATTGATTCGGGTAACAAAGGTACGACCGGATTTTACATTCCATTTGACATCAATAAAGCGGTCTTTTTCCTCTTCAAGATTTGGAATATTCGGACAATCATGTCGATGCACCGTAATACCGCGTCCGCGGGTAATAAACCCCATAATTTCATCGCCCGGAATCGGGTTGCAGCACTTGGCAAGCTGAACCAGCATATTTTCATATCCGCTGACACTGATGCCGTTAGTTGAACGGTACTGGCGAAATTGCGGAATCTGTTCCTCTGTTTGTTCATTTTCTTTCTTATGATAAAATTCATTAATGATGTGTTTTACGGTCAGTTCGCTCTTGGCAATCGCCTGATAAAACAAATTAATGGTTTCATATCCCAACTCACTATACCTGTTCTTTACATCCTTTATTTTTACACTGAGTTTTGCTTTGCGCATTCCCAGTTCAAGCATTTCTTCACCCAGTTTAATGCTTTGTTCAAATTCATGACGCTGCAGCCACTTTCTGATCCGGTGTTTTGCGCGGTTTGTAACAACAAAACGCAGCCAGTTATAACTAACATTGTAATTATTGGATGTAATAATTTCTATACGGTCGCCACTGGACAATCTTGAATTCAGGGAAACAATTTTATTGTTTACCTTCGCCCCGATACAGTGATATCCGACCTCTGTATGTACTCCAAACGCAAAATCCAAAGCAGTTGAGTTGATTGGTAATTTGATCAGGTCGCCCTTTGGAGTAAAAACAAAAATTTCATCACGAAATAAATCAATTTTCAGTGTTTCAAGAAATTCTTCATCATCCTTGGTGTCGTTCTTTAAAATATCAACTAACTCCCGCAGCCAGTGAACATGATGATCCAGTTCATCTGTCTGTTCGGATTCCTTATATTTCCAGTGTGCGGCGATGCCGACCTCTGCCGTTTTATTCATTTCCTCAGTACGTATCTGAATTTCAATGGGAATGCCTTTAGGACCAATAACAGTAGTATGTACCGATTGATAACCGTTCGATTTAGGAGTAGCAATAAAATCTCTGAAGCGCTCAGTTATGGGTGTGAAATTTTGGTGAACAATACCCAGTACGGAATAGCAATGTGTAATAGAATTAACGATAACCCGAATAGCCAATATATCAAAAATCTCATTCAATGGACGGTTTTGCCGAATCATTTTATTATATATGGAATAGAAATTTTTTATACGTCCAAAGACACTCGCTTCAATATTTTCCTCTTTAAGGTAGGTATTTATAAGATGAATAAAATCATCAATATCATTCTGAGAACGTTTTTTACGGTCAATTATTTCTTGATTTAGTTCTTTGTATATTTCCGGTTCAAGATGTTTCAGTGCCAGATCTTCCATTTCCATTTTGATCCGATACATCCCCAAACGGTGTGCGAGAGGGGCATAGACATCCCGGGTTTCCAGCGCAATGCGCCTGCGTTTTTTTTCCGGTAGTGCATCAAGAGTGCGCATATTGTGAATGCGGTCAGCAAACTTAATAATAATAACGCGGATATCATCAGCAACGCTTAGCAGCATCTTGCGGAAATTTTGAGCCTGCTGCTGCTGTTCACTTTGAAATTTAATACCACTGATCTTGGTAACGCCTTTGACAAATTGTACAATTTGCGGCGAAAATTCGTTGCTGACAACTTCTTCGGATATATTGGTATCTTCAAGAATATCGTGCAGAAACCCCGCACAAATAGTTGGGGTATCCATATTTAATTCGGCTAAAATAAATGCAGTATGATAAAGATGTTGAAAATACGCTTCACCCGATTGACGGTACTGATCTTTATGTGCTTCTTTTGAGAATTTATATGCTTTCCACAATAACGGTAAATCCGCCTTATAGTTACTGTTGTAGGCCTTAATGATGTCTAATAATTTCTCAAATTGCTTGGGAAATTTTTTTGGAAGTACTTGATTCATAATTTATTAAAAAGCTTTCTCTTCCGCTTCTTCGGCGTATGTACCAAACGGTGCATCAAAAAAGCGAACAATATTATCCCGGAATGTAAGGTGAACCAGTCCGGTGGGGCCGTTCCGGTGTTTTGCAATAATAATTTCTCCCTTGCCTTCATCATCTTGCTGTTTAGAATAATAATGCTGTCGATGAATAAACATTACTAAATCGGCATCCTGCTCAATAGCTCCGGAATCACGTAAGTCGGATAGTTTAGGCCTGTTATCACCGCCACGTTGCTCCGGTGCCCGACTTAACTGTGATAGCGCGACAACAGGAATATTCATTTCCTTTGCAAGAGCTTTCAATTGCTGACTGATCATGGCAACTTCATGCTGCCGATTGTCATTGCGTCCGATGGTTGCATGAGCGATCTGCATATAATCCACAAAAATAATATCCAGTTTCCCCAGTCGGCTTTTTAACCTGCGTGCCCGGCTGCGCATATCAAGAACATTTAAATTTGGTGAAAAATCAAAATGAATGTGGGCATCGTTAATTTTTGCTGCGGCTGCTATCAGATTCTGCCAAAGATTTGTTGGAACTTTACCGCGACGTAGCTTTTGATGATCTATCCCGCTTTCCATACTTAATAAACGCATAGCAATACCTTCCTGAGACATCTCAAGGGAGAAAAATCCGACGTGGATATCATGATCAATAGACATATTACGTAGCATGGAAAGTGCTAAAGCAGTTTTTCCCATTGAAGGTCGTCCCGCAATAACAACCAGATCAGAATTTTGGAACCCGTTTGTAATATCGTCAAATTTTTTAAAGCCGGTGGGAATACCCACAATATCGCCATGATGCTGTGATAAATTCTCAATATGCTCCACCGCGGGATGCAGAATATTTTTTATATCAATAAAATCCTGTGTTGCGCTGTTTTCACGCAACTGGAATATTATCTGCTGTGCACGATCAAGAACAACATCAGGCTCATCATCCTCAGAAAAAGCCTTATTGATCATTTCGTTGGATGTTTTAATAATAGTGCGTAAAACATATTTATCCTTCACAATATTTGCGTAATATTCAATATTGGCCGCCGAAGGAACGCGATTTATCATATCAGAAACAACGGCAGCACCGCCAACATCATCAATAAGTTTCAATTGCGAAAGTTTTTCGACAACCGACAGTTGATCGATCGGTTTATGTCCTGTATATAATTCTGTCATTGCACGGAAAATGAACTTATGCGCATCCAGATAAAAACAATCTTCGTTAAGTATTTCGAGTGAACGGCTTGCGGCAATATCATCCTGCATCATTGATCCCAATACTGCTTTTTCAGAATCAATAGACTGCGGGGGGATTCGTGTTATATCTTGTTTATCTGTCATGATGTCCTCATAGTGATTACAATTAAGTTAATTGAAGTAAATTATAAAAGAAAGGAAAATACGATTAATATATAATTAATAATGACTTGCGTGTGGATAAAATTGTGGATAAGTGCAATTAACAGGTGTAAAAAAGCAGGCACTATTGTTTATTTTTTTTATACTTTCCGCTAAGTTCAAGCAAGCGGATTTTTTCTTCCTCATGCAAACTTTCATAGCCCTTCGCTGCAATGCGGTCCATTAAGTCGTCCAGCTCCTTTTCTTCAGCGTTGCGTGTGTCCCGCGATGGTTTCTTAGTAAAATCCCTCGTTTTGGATTTCCATATAAAGCCGATTTTTTTTCTAGTGCCTTTTTTATTGCGATGCTGATGCCAAAGCAGGTACAGATATCCGAAAAGCATACCGGATAAATGCGTTATATGTGCGACACCATCCTGGATCCCGGCACTACCCATAGAGGCAAGGAGCTCAATAACGGCAAATATCATAACAAAGTATTTTACCTTAATTGGAATAAGGAAATTCAGATAAACAATACGATTGGGATACATAATGGCAAAGCCCAGAAGAATCCCGTAGATAGCCCCGGATGCACCAATAATGGGGATAGTTGAAGCAGGTTGGATGACAGCAGATAGAATACCTGCACCGACTCCGCTGATAAAATAAAATTTCAGGAAAAACGGGGTACCCCATTGCCTTTCAAGCTCGGTTCCAAACATCCATAAAGCAAACATATTAAAGAAGATATGCATAAGTCCGCCATGTAGGAACATGTATGTAACGGGCTGCCAGAGGAAGAATTTATTTATGAAAAGTTCCGGAACCAGTCCGCCAAAAATGATCATATAGCGATTGAATTGGGGAATAAGCATACCAATAATAAAGATGATTACATTGCTGATTATCAAAACCCGGATACCG
Source organism: Fidelibacterota bacterium (assembly GCA_030620575.1). Classification (GTDB taxonomy): domain Bacteria; phylum Fidelibacterota; class Fidelibacteria; order Fidelibacterales; family Fidelibacteraceae; genus M50B103. The sequence continues at coordinate 2,836 of JAUXEL010000046.1, read as the reverse complement.
GGTGTTAACTGTTGTCGGAGTCGAAAACGAAATTGATTCATAATACCTTTCTAAGTATGGTTACTGATTGTAGGGATCTGCAATTGTCAAACCGGGTTGCCAAAGTATTCCAAAGCAAGCGGTTTATCAAGGTGCTATTTAGATTATCATATATTGTTTCCGGCAGATCCTCCGGTGCCATTTGCGATAACCTTTTGAGTAAAGACATGGTGGGCATATCAAGTTCCCATTCAAGTGAAAAATCACTGCGGCAGCCGTCACAGTAAATATATCCAAGTTTAGGAAGAAAGTATGCAGATGTCAGCGGAGCTCCGCAGTGATAACATGCATCGGTATTCAGCGGAAGACCCTCTATCTGAAGATAATGCATGATAAAATACCAATGTGCCAACATAGCAGGAACTCCGTTATCAATAGCGGTAAATACTGCTTTAATCAAGTCAAAAAGAGTTTTATCTGCTTGATATTCTTGTACTTTATAAAGGATTTCCAAGATGATAGAGCCATATAATATTGCTTCAGGCTGCCCTTTAAGATGTCTGAAGGGATTTATATATTCTGCCTGAGATAAGAATTGGTAAGCACGATTCTTTTTTTCATTGAAATGGATGTTCAAGAGGGAAAAAGGTTCAAGGAGACCCTTAAATTGACTTTTAGCCGTCTTTGCGCCCTTGGCGATGAGGATTAATTTCCCGAAATCCTGTGAAAAACAATGAACAATAGAAGATGTTTCTCCTTTTGGATTTATTTTCAGGACAAATGCATGTGTGTTTTGTAGCATGGTAAGACCGTTGAGTTGTCGAGCTGTTGAGCTGTCGAGTTGTTGAGCTGTCGAGTTGTAAAGAATATAGTATTTAATTTAAACTCTTAAACTCTTAAACCTCTCCTTCACCAAGGTTTTGGAGAGCAGGCCTTAAACTCTTAAACCTCTCCTTCACCATCCCGAAGTTTCGGGACGAAGAGCAGGTCTTAAACTCTTAAACTCCTAAACCCTAAACTCTAAACTCTAAACTCTAAACTCTCTTCCTAATACGCTTTCGCCAGAACAACCTGTTTGGTCGTCTGTTTCCCGGTGTAAAAACAAGTACCGCTCTTGCCGGATTGTTCAAGGGGGATGCAGCGGATGGTTACTTTTGTTTCTTTCTGTATTTGTTTTTCTTCTTCATCGGTTCCGGCCCAGAAAGCACGGGCAAATCCACCGAATTCGGTTGCAATCTTAAGTTCATCATAATTTGAAATATTGCTGATATTCTCTTCGCGGAAAGCTTTCCGGTTTTCAAACATGCTTTTCTGGATCGTCTCTAAAAGGCGTGTAATCGAAGCGCAGAAAGCATCTTTTGTTTCAATGATTTTTTCAGCGTTATCGCGTCTAAAAACAACCACATTTCCTTTTTCAACATCCCGTAGTCCAATTTCCAGACGCAGGGGGACACCTTTCATTTCCCAATCATTAAATTTATATCCGGGAGAGAGGGCTTCCCGTGTATCAAGATGAAAGCGAACACCTTGGGACTTTAGTTCATTAGTAATTGTCTCAATATATGTCATTACTGTAGATTTTGCTTCATTATCGCGGTAAATGGGAACAATTACCACTTGGTAGGGGGCAATTCTCGGAGGAAGAATAAGTCCCTTATCATCTCCATGTGTCATGATCAAAGCACCTATCAGGCGCGTACTAACTCCCCAGCTGGAGGCATAGACATATTCTTTTTCATTGCTTTCATTTTGAAAAGTGACATCAAAGGCTTTGGCAAAATTCTGCCCAAGATAATGGCTGGTTCCCGATTGCAGCGCACGTTTATCACCCATCATGGCTTCTATGGTAAAGGTATCAATTGCTCCGGCAAATTTTTCATTCTCGGTTTTTTTACCAACTATAACCGGCATAGCCATATATTGTTCGGCAAAATTCTGGTATACATGAACCATTTTAAGAGATTCTTCCATAGCTTCTTCCGCGTTTGCATGGGCGGTATGCCCTTCCTGCCATAGAAACTCTGTGGTACGCAAAAACATGCGTGTCCGCATCTCCCAGCGGACAATATTTGCCCACTGATTGATCAATAAAGGCAGATCACGGTAGGAATTGATCCATTTTTTATACATTGCCCAAATTATAGTTTCGGAAGTCGGACGAATAACAAGGGGTTCTTCAAGTTTTTTTCCGCCGGCGTGTGTTACGATAGCCAGTTCAGGAGCAAAGCCCTCAATATGCTCCGCTTCTTTTTTTAAAAATCCTTCAGGGATGAGCATAGGAAAATAGGCATTAACGTGCCCGGTTTCCTTAAACATTTTGTCAAGTTCGGCTTGAATATTTTCCCACAGTGCATATCCATATGGACGAATGACCATACATCCCTTTACGGGAGAATAATCAGCTAATTCGGCTTTTTGTACGACATCCGTATACCATTTTGCATAGTTCTCTGATTGAGGTGTAACCCCTTTACTCATGTGAATCCTTTCGTATTCTTTCCCATGTACATCATAATTTCATAACCCGTGAATTTATAGGGAAAAAGCATAAATTGCAAGATTATAAGCGGTAAACAGTAAAGGGAAAACAGTATGAGTTGTCCTGAAATAAATATAATAAATACAACTGTCTGACAAATGGGAAAAGGTCAGACGACTAAATGTTATTAGAACCAATAAGTTGACAATATAACATATAGTAATAATGTATAATAAAAGTAAAAAAATAATAATAAAATAATGTTTGACAAACATATTTTGAATCTTTAAATTAAAACAGCATTTATAGCATAACAGAAATGAGCAGAACGATGTATACCTATCCAGAAAACATCGGTTATTGAACGCCAGGATAGCG
>JAUXEL010000140.1 GCA_030620575.1 Fidelibacterota bacterium | reverse complement strand
GGTCGCCCGTTAGGCCGGAGCGCAAAACCACCCCTCGCGTCACCCTGAACTTGATTCAGGGTCTCAATTTATATTAGCCCATTCATTAATGCAGATACTGATCCCCCGAACCATCGGGGCTATGCCGGACAGGTCGCCCGTCAGGCCAAGTGGAACTTGCTCTACAGCTTGTCAAACGAAGCCCCGACCCCTCTCGGGGCGAAGTTTGGAAACCGTCGTTGACGGTGGAGAAGCGAAATCTCAAATTATTTTACGGAAATTAAAGAGAAGAATAATCTTTAAACTAATTTGATTATTTTGAGATCTCTCCACCCCGACCCCTCGGGGGTCGAGATGACATTATTCATGGGTATTTTTGATAATTTGCGACTTGAATTTGTGTTTCACACAACGGGTATTATTTATATTTATTTATTAGTAACTTTCGTTTCATCACTGTCATCAGGTGGTTCAAAACAATGCCGACATCGGGCCTCATAAATTTCTCCGGCGCCAACCACCACACGTTCCGTTGAGGCGGTAATACGTTGTGTGTAATTTGCTGTTGCTCCGCATCGCATACAAATCGCATGCGTCTTAGTGATCTCTTCCGCAATCGCCAACAGTTGCGGAATAGGTCCGAAAGGGACACAACGATAATCTTTGTCCAGACCCGCAATAATGACACGTTTTCCGCAATCAGCCAAATTCTGGGCAATTTCAATTAAGTTATTGCCAAAAAATTGGGCTTCGTCTATACCGATGACCTGTGCAAATACCGTATGCTGTAAAATTTCTTCCGCATCCTTTATTACGATGCTTTGAATTTCCTGTTTACTGTGACTTACAATTTTTTCCTTATGAAAACGGTTATCAATTTTGGGTTTAAAAACAACCACTTTCTGTTTCGCAATTTGTGCGCGACGCAACCGGCGGATAAGTTCTTCGGTTTTACCGCTGAACATACTGCCGCAGATCACTTCGATACACCCATTTTGAGGACGCCATCCTGATGCCATAATTTTTTTCCTTATTCTACTAATAATGATGAAATTTTTGTTCTCAATAGATCAATGGCAACTCTATTTCTGCCACCTTCAGGAATAATGATATCTGCAAGTCGCTTACAGGGCTCTACAAAGGTCTGATGCATGGGACGTACGGTCTGCATGTATTGATCGATAACATTATCAATGGCCCGGCCGCGCTCATAGATATCGCGCTTTAAACGACGAATAAAACGGATATCCGGATCGGTATCAACAAATATTTTTATGTCCAGCAACTCGCGTAATTTCGGTTCGTATAAGACCATTATCCCTTCAATAATAACCACCTTTTGAGGTGTAATGGTCATGGTTTCTTCTGCACGGGAATGTGTTACATAATTATATTGGGGCACTTTTACCGTTTTTCCGGCTATCATTTCTTTTAAATCTGCAATTAACAGGTCAAATTCTACGGAATTGGGATGATCAAAATTCCATTTCATTCGTTTTTCAAGCGGAAGGTGTGATAAATCACAATAATACCAGTCCTGTTCAATAATGATGGTACCGTTTAGATGCATATCTTTTACCAGGGCTTTTGCAACTGACGTTTTTCCGGAACCGCTGCCTCCGGCAATTCCAATAATAATAATCTTTTCCATATTCCGTCCTATGCTAAGTTTTTATCGCCAAATGCATTTGGTAATAAAGCTTTTGTATTGGTTATTTCGCGAATTTTCCCTTCTTCATCTGCAAGAATTATATCAATATTACCGCAGATATCAAAAATTACTTGCCGGCAAGCACCGCAAGGTGTTACACCTCCCTGACTTACAATGGCCATAGCCTCAAAATCACGCTTCCCTTTTCCTATCGCTGTCGCAATAGTATTTCGTTCGGCACAAACCGACAAACCGTAGCTGCTGCTTTCCATGTTAATTCCGGTTACAATTTCATTATCCTTTGTTAACAAGGCTGCACCCACATAAAAATGAGAATAGGGTGCATATGCCTCACGACGAGCCTGTATGGCTGCTGCGATTAATATGTTCTGCTTATTTTTGTCTATCATTGCGCACCTGTGGTATATAATTCACGCACATATTGACGTATAGATTTATAATACATACTTTCCTGATAAGATAGTAAATATTTTTCATATATTTCAATGGCCTTTTTTAAATTTTTCATTTTTCTTTCCAGAAATTCCGCGTAACGGATCATAAAAAAATCACCGTGGTAAGAGTTGATCATTCGTTCATAATGGATATCCCAAAAATGTTTTTCTGCTTCGGAATTTCCCAAAAGTCGAATACAGTCAAGATAACGCACTCCATAAAATGCAACTGCAGGGGAATTTTCCTGCATCAGTAAATAAAATATTTCGGATGCCTGAGAAATCTTATTCTGCACCAACAAACGTTCTGCTTGTAGCCAACTTTCATAATGCAAAGTATCACGTACCGGTTCAGAAATAAACCCGGCATAACTCAGAATGTCATTATACAGAGGATCGTCTTCCGGAAGCAGGGCCAGTACTTGCATGGTTTTCCCATACAATGAATCTCCTTCATCTGCCAGCAGAGATGTATAAAGTATGTGAGGTAACAGCCGGTCTTCTTCATGCACCATTAAGCGATAGCGTTCACCGGCAGTTCGAAGAAAATCCATTGCTTCCTGATATTGCCCGCAAGCAGTATATACATCCGCAATCCGGCGCAGAACATCCAGATGCAACTGAGGAATTCTATTTTCAGCCAACTCCATATATTCCGGGAAAACACGATCATAATCGTGAAAAATAAGATAAATTATTTCAGCACGATGAAAGCGGGCAATGTGATTAATGGGTTCGGGAGCAAGTAATAAAGAATCATAGCGCTGCAAAGCATTTTCAATCAGCGACGTATAATGCATATCATACGAAGAGTAGCGTATATCTGTAAATATCGATGAAAACGGCATCGGGATAAAGGAAAGAGATTTTTTATGTTGATAAAATTGTTGTTCAATTGATTGCGCAGCCAACAGAGCCATCGTAGAAGATATCATGATATTCTGATTGTGAGAAACCACCCATTCCGCTGCCGTGAGGGAAATATCATACTCGGCCTTTTTATACATACGATTGGCAAAAGTTATCATGGCCTTTTGCATCTCTTCGCGATCAGGATATGTGCTTAAAACTTTATAAGCGGAATAGTGATCATTCAGATAGGTGTAAATTTCAGAAAGAAATATACGGGCAGGGTCGCTGTCAATACCTGAAATTTTTTCCAGAACTAAATTATATAATGAAGATCCGGGTGTTTCATTAAAAAATGCCTGGCGGACATAACGAAGATTGTTCGGCTGCGTTTTGATAATTGTTTTTATCTCTTCCGCTGCATGTTCCCAATCCTGATATCGCATACATGTTAAAAAATAATATTGAATAAGTAGATCTGATATCCCGGTTAATTGGCGTAATTCCTGTATCATGGCATGAAATGTATTGCCCAATCCATATTCCATAATATCCTGATATATATAATTCGCATAATTTTTACACATTGAGGTGCTTTTCCCCTTAAATACCAAATTCCAGATTTCACGTGCTTTGTCTTCCTGTTGTACTGCATAATAAAGAACCCCCAATTCAAGGCGAAGATAATGATCATACGATCTGCTTTTAATGCGCTTTTCCAATAGCGGAATTAAGAGATTAAATTTTTGCTGCTTTGATAAAACGAACTTATAATGTGTAAAATAATTATAATGATCCGGATAAGACTCATGTAAGGATTTGTATAGTGATTCTGCCTTTTCATATTCTCCGTTTTTTTCATATGCATAGGCCTGCCGGTACTCTCCCTGAGCGGTTTTAGACTGCCCAAAAAGAAGAGATAAAAAGCATAATGCAACTACGATATATATACGTCGATTCATACTTATCTGGTGGATTCCTTTTGTGTGTTCAGCGGATAATTCTGTTGATGCAATGATTCCAAATATTGCTCCATGTCCCGTTTATCATGAGGTGATAAATCACTTTCCAGCACCGCTTGCCTTAATGCGTTGATAAGAGATTCATACTCTCCAAGATGCTCGGGCAATCCGAAAGGACTTTTACGGGGAACCTGGCTGCCGGTTTTTGATTCACGTTCTTTTTTAAAATCTTTTGATGTTGCGGAACGACTCGCATCCAACAAGCGCTGAACAATTTGTTCCTGCCGCATGATGGTTTGCCGGTTTACCTGATTTTTCCGCATTTGATTAATTACTTCTTCCAT
>JAUXEL010000096.1 GCA_030620575.1 Fidelibacterota bacterium | reverse complement strand
CCAGCTGGCGGAGAAGACTGAAGCCCCGAAAAATCGGGGCGAAGGAGAGTTCGAAATGACATCACAGAAGCTATTGACAACATGCGATTCCCATTTTCTAATCTATTTCACACAGAGGATAATATTGATAAACATATAATACTTCCGGCATATTTAAAATTCTGTAATACAATAATACAGAAAAAGCCTGATTTATTAAAAATAATATATTATAATACATTGTTACTGTATTATAATTGGATTCACCTGCAGTGTTGGTCGTTTGACATAAGCGAAGAAAGTATATCGGATGTCAATCCAAATAAGGTTGGATGTATTATGAAAAAAACATGTATAATTTTTATTGCAATTTTATTGAGTATGTCTGGATTATTTGCGGTCTCGAAAGAGGACAGTTTACGGCAGGCTATCAATAATTATCATGGTGTCGCACATATTGATGCTCGTTTGAAATTAGCTTTTTTACTCCGTAAATCCAATTTTGAAGAAGCCAAATATCAAGGAAAAACAGCATGTCTGAATGCGCAAAAGTTAGCAGATTCTGACTGGGAAGCACTGGCTTTATATTATCTTGGGCTGACCTATTACTATAATGATGCAAAAGATTCAGCATTATATTATCTGATTCGTTCCGAAGAAACATATAAAACTAAAAATAATACTGAACAACTTGCAAAAGTTCTATGCATGATCGGCACAAATTATCTTGGGATTACCGGTGATCAGGAAAAGGCGATATCCTATTACAATGAAGCTCTGCATTATGCAAGAGAGTATTCCGATTATAAAACCATGGCAATGATATACTCTCAACTTTCAAATATTTTCAGGATGAATGGAGCATATCAACAGGCGGTTGAATTTATTTACAAATCAAAAGAAAACTATGAGAAAATCGGATTTACGGAGGGTGTTGCCTGGATTGATTATTCAATCGGCCGCATTTATAACACGATGGGTTTATACGAAGAGGCCGAAAAAACCTATCTCGAAGGATTGCAATTATACCGGGAATTACCGGAAACCGTCAGTTCCCTTACCGGTGTAGCTATCTGTCTTGATGAACTTGGTCTGGCATATCTTGAACTCGGTGATACAAAAAAAGCTCGGGGATATAATGTACAGGCTCTTGAAATTTACCGGGAAATTAATGCTGAATTCGGGATATCAAATGCCTTAAAATATTCAGCACGTATTGAATATATGGCAGGGAATACCGCTGATGCTCTAATATGTTTGGATAAATCACTTAAGATAAAAAAGAACATGAATGATGTTCTGGGGTTCCCGGGTGTCTACAACCTATACGGACTCATCTTACTTGATCAGCAGCGCTATCAGCAGGCTGTCGATAGTCTGAATGTCGGATTACAATATGCGTTCAAAAACAACCAGAAAAATAGAATAATAAGTCTTAATAAACATTTAGCGCAGGTATATTATGAATTAGAGGAATATGACAAAGCCTTTGATTATCAATCTCAACAGGTTGCTATTTCGGATTCCATTTATAAGTCTAAGGCTACCCGGGGAATGACCCAGCTCGAAGCTCTGTATGACTTGGAGACAAGAGAGACAAAAATAAAGGAATTGAAACAGGAAAATCTGATAAAAGAATTAGAACTCACACGCAAAACCACCGCTAGAAATTTATTGTTGATAATTTTAGGTATATCCTCTGTTTTCTTTTTCTTTTTACTAAAGTTATTTTTATCCAATAGACAGGCAAACGTTGCTTTGGAAAAGAACCAGCAGAAATTACAGGAACTGAATGCCACGAAAGATAAGTTTTTTTCGATTATCGCGCACGATTTAAAAAACCCCTTCAATACCATCATCGGATTTTCAACATTGATGGGGCGCTACTGTCAGCAAAAGGATTATGAAAAAATTGAGGAATTCTCGGGACATATCCGCGAGGTTTCGACTCAGACTTTTAAATTACTTGAAAATTTATTGGATTGGTCGCGTTCGCAGACCGGAATAATTTCTTTCTTACCCAAATCCCTCGATATCAGGGCATCAATTCAAAATGCTGTTGATCTCTTATACCCTGCAGCAAAACAGAAAGATGTTCATATTGAGGTTCACGCTGGTACGATCCGAATAACGGCAGATGAAAACATGATGCATGCAGTATTGCAAAACCTTTTATCCAATGCGATAAAATACTCGCACACAGATGGCAATATCCATATCACAGCTGAGGAAAATGAAGGAATGCTGGAGGTCAGCGTACAAGACGAAGGTGTCGGTATAGATGAAGACACACGTAACAAGTTGTTTTGTATTGATAAAAATGTTAGTCAGCCCGGCACTGATGGTGAAAAAGGAACCGGTCTTGGACTTATTATCAGCAAGGAATTTATACAAAGGCATCGGGGAAATATCAGTGTGGAAAGTAAAGTAGGAAAAGGCACCTGCTTTACATTCAGGATTCCTAAAGAAATCTGATATAATTAATAATATTTTTCTGACACCATATTTTTTATTTCAAATAAAAAACATATCCATTGTAAGGTTCTGCATGGAGATGGAGCACATTTTGTTCTAAACGGATAGCCGGATCATAATTCAGGCAGTGTATATTGCTTATGTTCAGTTCTTCCGGCAGTGTAATATGAATTTCTTCGGCAATTTTTTTGCGGAAAATAACAACAAGTAAACGTTCGTTAAAATCTGAACGCAGATAAGCGTAAATTTGTTTGTCGGCACAGAGGGTAGTATAATCACCGTAACGTAATGCGGGGTGCTCATTGCGTAAGGCCGTCATGGCCGCAATATATTTCCGGAGTTCACGCTCGCGGGGCGTTATTTTCCAACGCATCATCCTGCGGTTATCCGGATCTGCCGCACCGGTCATCCCAATCTCATTTCCGTAATAAATAACCGGAGGACCGGGAATAGTCATCAGGTAGGTCATGTACGTTTCAATTTTATCATAGGTCGCGGGATCATCAATACGGATATTTTTATTCCATCCGACTTCCTGCGCGTTATCTCCCCAGTCAAGATCATGTTCGAGATATGCGGGATAGCGCGGCTGATCGTGGCTGTCCATCAAATTTGCCATCAGGTGTAGCTGGCCGTAAATATCCACTATATTTTCCATCTCATCTGCCAGAGATTTAAAACTGGCATTTTCCATAGCAAAGGCATAACGGGCAGGCCAATACAGATTAAAATTAAACTGAGCAGATAATTGTCCGTTGTTAACATAGGAATGGATCAGGGAATGATCACCAAAGGTCTCGCCGATCTGAAAGATGTCTTTATCCGGGAATTCCCGGCGAATTTCATGCGTTAGAGCACGCCAGAATATATTGGGAACATGCTTTACGGCATCATGTCTGATACCGTCTATATCAAAGTTCTTTAACCACCAAATCGCATCGCTGACCATCGTATCAATAGCTTCAGGTGCATTGGGATAGTCGAAACTTGGTAAATAAGATTCGAACCAGGTAGTTAAGCGATATTCATCAAAAAGCCGGAGATTTTGTCTGCCGTCCGGCAGTTCATATTGTCCAAACCATTCCGGATATTCCCGGTAATAAGGGTGATCCTTATGGACATGATTAGAAACAAAATCCATTAAAATGCGCACATCTCTTTTATGGGCAACCTCTATCAAGGTATGTATATCACCGGTATTTCCATAATGGGGATCTACTTCCCGCGACGCGATGGGCCAGTATCCGTGATATCCGCTGAACATACGATGTGGTTCCGGAGTCTCCCGATAAGGGTCGGATGTGTTTTTAATGAAAGGCAGCATCCAAATCGTGTTGATGCCCAAGTCGTTAAAATAACCTTCATCCAGCTTTTCAATGACCCCATGCAGATCGCCACCATTAAAATTGACTTTATCGGCGAGTTCTGCATGTAAGATGGGGGCGTTGTTGGAAGGATCTCTATCATAAAAACGATCCACCATCAGCGAATATATAATAGCATCCTGCCACTTGAATGCGCCGCCGTTACCGGCCGGAATGCCGTTTTCTAAAATGACTTCAGCAAGATTGGATGTAGCATTTTTTCCGCTCCACGCAAGACGTACACGTGAACTTCTTTTCGCGAGTTCCAGTGGCAACGTAATGGTAAGTATATAATCAGAAATTTTTATTTGAGATGATTTGATACGATGATTATCAATAAACGCAATGATATTGTAATGGAAAAATTCTCCCTGATAATCATTCGGAATGATATGGTACTGCAAGATCAAGTGCGAATTTACGGAATGATCTCTGGGCGTAATAAATGGTCGTGTTCCTTCAAAAGAGGGTAATACCTTGAGAAACGAATTATAACCGCCCAGTCCGTTTGGGACTGAGACCGGATTTTCGGGGTCCAGGATCTCTTCCCCGTCAACGGAAAATAAATATTCGTATTGACCGGGTTCAAAAGGGATGGTTAAGGAAAAATCTCCGGTATCAAGTCGGCGCATGAGAAGCTGTGACCGATTCCAGAAATTGAAATTCCCAAATACTGTCACCTGATTGACATCGGTACCCGGATGATACTGAAAAGTAACGTCCCGGCGCGGTATTACCTTCACTGGTATTTCATAGCGGGATTTGTTAAAAATAAATGTCAGTGTAGTGTAACCTGAAAAATCATTGTCTGCGTAAAGTACCAATCGTTTATTATCTTCCGACAGCTTAGTGTTAATATGCGGATGGCTTCGAAATGACAATGATTCATAATTGTCCGCGTAAAATAGATCCTGAGTGACAATAACAGTCAAATCTCCCGAGAAAACAAATTGAACAGGAATAATATCCAAAGAGGGAGAAGGGTTTGACATGCATCCAAACATAAAGAATAAAATCGCAGTGAAAAATACTATTCGTTTCATATATGCTCCTGACGGGTTCGTACTATCATGTAATAAATCGAATCAAAAAATAGATGATATATCTTTTATTGGCAATATAAAATTTATTGGAATATTTATTAAATAATGGCAACGCCACATAAAAGTAAAAAATATAGCTTTCAGAAATATTTTTGATTATAATAAGCAGAAAACAGGAGGAAATATCATGAAAGTAATTATTGACAACACCTGTCAATTTGATCCCAAACTCATTAAAAAACTTGGGATTACGTTGATTGACTATCCCGTTTATTTGAATGGAAAAGAGTATCCTCAATCTTGGGATATGCCTAATTTACGCGAAGAAAAAGATAAGTTCATTGAACTGATCAGAAATAAGAACAACAAAGCCTCGACAGTCGGCATACAAGAAAAGCATTTTTTAGATGCATTTGAAAAACACAAAGATGACAAAATTCTATTAATTACCCAGTCGCTTAATAATACCCGTGCTACTCGTGATACCTTGCGTGATGTATTAAAAAAACATCCGGAATATGATATCAAAGCCTTTGATACTGAAATTCTTGCCTCTGGTGTTGGCGCACAGGGCTTAGCTATGTTGCCTGAAGCCAAAGAAAAAAACCTAAACCGCGATGAATGTTTTAAGCTTCTTGAAAAAAACAGAGCCAATGCCCATGTTGTTGGTGCATTATATGATCTTTTTTATTTAAGCCGAAGCGGTCGTATTGGCTTGGCTAAAGCTGCTGTTGCAACTGCAATTGGACTTTTTCCCTTGCTTTCATCCACCCCGCAATCCGGTGTGCTTAAATCTGTGGGTAAAGTGAGAAATTACAAACAGGCAAATGCCAGATTTCTTGCAAGTATTAAAACACAGATGCAGGAAAAAAACAGCAATCGCCTGACAGTCAATATGGCTTATACGAACGATCACGACAAAGAATGTTTGCACATGAAAGATCTTTTGGAAAAGACAGCAAACGAATTAACCTGGAATCTGCATATCGAAATAAATTATACAGGTTTTGCCCTTTTGCCTCATATGGGTCCCGACTTTTATGAGATGGGCTATGTGATCGGTACTTGAGGGGAAGTAGACAGCAAGAAGCAAGAATCAAGAAGCAAGAAGCAAGAAACAAGAAGCAAGAAACAAGAGACAAGAGGCAAGATAAAAGTATAAAGAAAACTTGTTTTCCGGAGCAATTTCCAAACCCCAAACCCTAAACCCCCTCCTTCTCTGTCAGCTGGCCCCGAATGTTCGGGGGAGGGCAAGCCTAAACCCTACTTGTCCGGCGTAGCCAGCATTAGCTGAGCGAAGCGGGAAATCGTAAATCGTGAATCATAAGACGTAAAATTTCGTGTCATCCTGCCTATGCCGATGAATATCGGTGAAACGTCAGTTAATTTTCGCTGACGGGTTCAGCCCGCCAGCTGGCGGGGTCCCGAAGGGAGATCTCACTGTCTATCACGATACGGTGATACAATACAAAACCCATTGTGTGAAACACAAATTCAAGTCGCAAATTATCAAAAATACCATAAATAATGTCATCTCGACTAAGTCCGTCAGCT
>JAUXEL010000033.1 GCA_030620575.1 Fidelibacterota bacterium | reverse complement strand
CTCCATTTTGTGATACATATCACATATACGAGATTAGTGATTTACATTTAAGGAAAACCCCCGTATTTTCTGCTGTATTACAGGGGGGTGAAATGTATTTACATCATTTTCAGACTTATTTACAACTATTTGAACCACGAGAAGCTTACATATCGGAGCTGCGTTTGCAGCACGCCTGGAAAGAAAAACTCTGGAAAAAACAGTATATGTCAGAAGACGGAAGAACAATACGAGTCATATGTCCGGGTAAACATAATTTCAGCGATGGTCCGGATTTCTTAGATGCACGTGTATTTGTCGGTGACAAATTATATTCCGGGGATATTGAAATTCACCATTATGCCACAGATTGGTATGCACACGGTCACCATAAAGACACATCATATAAACACTGTGTGTTGCATGTGGTATTTTATCCCCCGGGCAACAGCCGGCAAGCGTGCTGTGAAAACGGGAAAGTTCTTCCCGTTTGCTATATTCCGGTAACCGAGGTATTTGCTTTGCCCCGGAAAGAAAAATGCTTTGTATTTCACGCTGATCCCGAACAATATTTTTCCATTCTCATGGATTATGGATGGCGCAGAATAGAGCAAAAAGTAAGCTATTTTTATCAACATCAGTCCCGTTTCCCACAGGATATTATGTTGTATTGGGGTATTTTTAAGGCCTGCGGTTATCGCTATAACAAAGAAAATATGATTCGCTTATTTCTGACATTCCCCTGGGAGGATTATCATGCCGGACGCATACTGAAAAAAACCATTGCCCCGCATTTACTGCAATTGGCCGGGTTTGCGAAGGGCGAGTCCGTACCGCAGGAAATTCGCTGGTTCTATTCGGGAACACGTCCCGGACATTTCCCCGATCGCAGGGTTGCCTGGCTGGGGGCACTGCTTGTCAAACATTACGGGAAGTCCATATCAAATATTCTGTATTGCGCTATTAGCAAAAACACCCCCTGGCGTTCCGTTTTTAACATGTTTTTTGATGTTTCCACTATCCCTTACTGGCAACATCATTATCGGCAGGGTAATAAAACAAAAAAAGCACCATCTTTGACACCCGGCCCGGCAATTCAACAAGAGATCATATTAAATACGATCATCCCGCTGATGGAAGCAATGCGCTTGAAAAGAAAAGACGAAAGCAATATTAAGACAACAATTCAAGAATATATTTCTAATGCCCATATTCCACATCCCTATGGAATTGTGCAGAAATTTCACCAGCAACACGGAATCAGCAAACACGATGCACGGCAAAAAAACTGGTTGGCCGCACAGGGCGTACTATATATCAGAGATAATTTCTGCACACAGGAGCTGCAAAGCTGTTGTCCGATTTGTGCCATGGCGGATAGGGACAAAAAAACGTTATAAACGCTTAACTGACTTTTTCTTGGTTTCATTTCTGAAATATTTGTACATTACTGTAATGAAAAATCTATATTCGACATCTGCGTGGCCGGCCTTACTTCGACAAATTATTGCATGGCAAGCTGCTGGGGATACCCTGGTATTTACTAACGGCTGTTTTGATGTATTGCACCCGGGACATCGCGCGCTGCTGGATTTTGCGGGGAAACAAGGAGATCGCGTGATCGTCGGGCTTAATACCGATACAAGTATTCGCATCCTTAAAGGTAAGTGGCGACCCGTAGAAAATGAAAAAGAACGCGCAAACGCTTTGATACAAACAGGAATGGTAGACGCAGTGGTTCTGTATGCCGAGGAAACCCCGCAAGAAATCATCAATATTGTAAAACCGGATATACTGATCAAGGGTGATGATTACAACTTTGATACCATCATAGGTGCACGGGAAGTCAGCGAACTCGGCGGACGCGTAATGGTATTCCCGCGGGTAGCCGGATATTCTACAAGCAAGACTCTCAAAGACACACAAAAGAAAAACAAAGAAACAAATTAGCCGGAAAGGTGTTCTGTTTATGATGAAAAAACAATATATACCATATATTATGGCCTTTTTTGCCCTCGGCATATTGGGGAATACGCCACTGCGCGCAGAAAATATTTTAAAAATATTAGAAGGCTACGGACGGGATTCAATAGCTACGTTTTCCACGCAAGGGGCACAGGCAGATGCGGCACGTGCATTTAATATTATTCTCCAGCCGGATGGTAAGTTGGCGGTATCTAAGGCGGAACAATATTTAAATAGCTCGCAATCTCCGGTCATGAAATCCTATCTTTGCGTAATGTTGGCCGATTATGCATTTGTAAACAACACTTACGATGTCGGATTGCGGTATATGAAACGCGCAGTGGACGAACATGATCCAATTCGCAACGACAGTTATTACCGCTTGGTGCTTTCGCGCGCACAGAGAGTAATTAATGAATCTCCCGGAAAAACCGCGGAGCATAAAAATAGTGTCTTAATCCCCTATGAACCACGGGCAATAAAAGAAGAACCTGTCGTAAAAATTGAAGTAGTTCCGGAAAAAACGGTAGATACAACAACACTTACACCCCAAAAATCCAAAAGCGCACCACAAACACAGTCAAAAGATATCATTCCCGTGCCCGCGCCCCAACCCGCTCCGGAAAAGAAAATCAATTTTCTTATACAAGTTGGTGCATATTCTTCCCATGATAATGCAATTCAAAAAAAAGACTATTTTGAAAAGCAAGGTTTTCCCGCCCAAATTGATACACGAGATGGTTCTTCCGGGGTCTTGTATCTTGTACGTATTGGAGCCTATGAAGCATACGATGAAGCAAAACGCGCGCTATCGGAACTCAAAGATAATTATCCGGCAGAAGATGGTATTGTGATAAGGGTCCCCAAAAAATGAAACGCCTTCTTTCCCTTCTATCTCTAATACTTCTAAGCGGCAGTTTTCTTTTCGCAATTGTTGGTGATTGGGTGTCTTATGGTTCTCAGTTGACATTAAAAGATCTTCATTTTTCAGGAAATACGATCAAAGCGGCAAGTCACGGGGGGCTTGTGCAGTTTAACCTTGACAACGAACAATTTTCAACTGTGGGCAATACGGATCATCTTGAACATATTGACCTGTTGCGTTATTATGTAAATACAGATCAATCAGAATGGTTTTCCTATGGTAGCGGTGCCAGCGGGATCAGTTATCACGGAATAGACGGACACAACGATTATTTTGATTTTGGATTTGCCTCTGTTGCGACTTTTGCGGGCAATAACGAGCACGTACTTGCTGTCTATATGAATGATTTCACACCGGAAATTGCCCACTTTGTAAAAAATAATAACCGCTATATCTTTCAGGATATCTACAATCAGTTTCCCGGAAATCCCGAAAATATTTTTGATGTTGCCATTGTTCAGGACAGTATTTTTATTGGCACCAACAACGGACTATATAAAGCCTATCTGTATAATTCCAATTTAAAACCCCCAAGCGCCTGGGGGACTGTTCCGCTTGACAGTAGCGATGCGGTGATTCGGCTGGTCGCTTTTCAGGGCGAACTTTATTTTGTAAGCGAAGAATTGGATGTTTATCACTATCACCAGGGAAATGCGGAAAAACTTTTGGACAATTCCGGCACCCCACTCACATTTTATCAGGATAATGACAGCTTATATTATGCGACACTCTACACAATATATAATGTACAAACAGGTGAAGAAAAGCACAATTCAACAAAAAAACTAAACGGATTTTGTTTGCGTAATGATACTTTGTGGCTTGCACCCGAAAAACAGGGATTGCAACGCGTAATCCTTTCTGACGGAATGCAGACATCGTTTATTCCAAACACCATGTTATACCTCAAAGCACATTCACTGGCGCTTACTGCGGACCGGAAAGTCGCGGTTTGTGGATTAAGCGGTATTTCCCTGTTGGACGGAAACAGCTGGCATAATCTCGTATTTTCCCCTACGGATGAAGCCATTCATGATTTGCATTTTGAAAACCGTTTTTCTGCAGACACCTTGAATATTGCATATCAGATCGGAGGACAAACCGCGGTATACGATGCGCTGATATCCTCGGCGGGAGAATTATTTTGCAGTTTGACCGATGTATCGGCACGCCCCGTAAGCGGTCAGTTGCCCGAAGCCCGCGGCCCCGGCGCATTACAAAGAATTGATTTAGATGATCTTTATGAATATAGCGTATATGATACAAGTGACAATGTTATTTATGGCACCCATGAATTGGGCGGAAGTTCTTATTACTTAAAAATGCGAGGATTACAGGAAGATGAATATGGCAATATATGGGCCTTGAACGTACACACTATTGATGCGCGACCCCTGATCAAGATACAACCCGACGGGACAATCCAAAAATTTTCTGTTGAAGAATCCGGCAATACATTACAAATTTTAGCCCGCGAAATGGTGTTTGATTGCCACGGTAAACTGTGGATCGCCAATCAGCGCAGACAGTCGGATATTCCCCGTACTGCCGGCGGGATTACAGTGTGCGACCCGAACGCGGGAATCTGGACATTAATTACCACGTCGGATGGTCTGATCAGCAATGATGTATATTCCCTTGATATAGATCCTCTTACTGGAAATATCTGGGCCGCTACTGCATCAGGTGTTCAAATGATCTACACACCTTCTTCTTTATCAGGAAGTACAACATTTAATCTGAATCCGCCGTTAGATGGTCTCAGCGGGATGATCCCGAAAAAAATCCGCATCGATCCCAAAGGCAATAAATGGATTCTCACCGAAAGTCAGGGCGTACAAATATATCTGACGAGCAATCGCTGGTTTAATGATGGGAACGGACTTAATCGGACAAATTCTAAACTATTGGACAATGTAGTATACGATCTGGAATTTGATACGCAGAAGGGATATGCCTATCTGCTGACAGCATCCGGATTGAACCGCTATGAAATTGCGTGGACGGAAGAACGCAGTACCATGAACGAAGTAATAATTTTTCCGCAGCCATTTAGCCCCGGAAATGATCCCTATCTTGCCATAGATGGATTGGCGGAACAGACCAGTGTGAAAATCAGCACCATTGACGGTCGCGTGGTAAAGCAATTTACCGCAACCGCATCGGAAAACAAAGGAAAACAGATCGTCTGGGACGGACGCCTTGACAATGGCGAATTTATTTCCCGCGGCGTGTACCTGGTATTTATCTCTAATGTTGACGGGCTCAAAGCTACCACAAAATTTGCAGTAGAATAAACCGTGAATCGTAAACCGTAAGTCGTGAGTCGTAAGTCGTGAACGGTAAGATGCAAAATTGTGAAGCGCTTGCCCTGCGCAGCCAGCGTTAGCTAAGCGAAGCGGGGAACCGTAAGCAGTAAACAATTCATACAATAATCACGATATTTTTCTAAACCCTAAACCCTAAACCCTAAACTCTAAACCCTAAACCTTAATTATTACTTGTTAAATGGTACAGTTTCGGATTATGGACAACACAACAAAAAATAATCTAAAGTTCACATTTCGACACCCATAACCTATAACTCCCCTAAAATCTTCTCTCCCAAAATCATCTTTCAATTCCATTTTTCTTTCCCTAAATTTATTTATTGTACTGTTATGCTATGTTTATAAAGGTGAACCATGGATTCAACAACAATACGACAACAATTTATTGATTATTTTGAGAAAACCCTCGCGCACACAGTGATACCAAGTGCGCCGGTGATTCCGCAAAACGACCCAACGCTCTTGTTTACCAATGCAGGAATGAATCAATTTAAACCGTATTTTTTAGGAGAATTGCAACCGGCATTTGACCGGGCCGTAAATTCTCAAAAATGTATCCGTGTCAGTGGAAAACACAACGACCTTGAAGAAGTTGGACGCGATCACCATCATCATACCTTTTTCGAAATGCTGGGAAGCTGGAGTTTTGGAGATTATTATAAAAAAGAAGCTATTTCCTGGGCTTGGACCCTGTTTACGGAAATTTGGGGCATGGATCCCCGGCGCTTGTATGCTACGGTTTACATGGATGACGATGAGGCTTTTAAAATATGGGAAACCGTTCCCGGCATAAATCCGAAGCACATCCTGAAATTCGGAGAAAAAGATAATTTTTGGGCTATGGGCGATATCGGCCCCTGCGGCCCCTGTTCGGAAATTCATTATTACAGCGGTGATGATATCGAAAATCAGGATCTCCGAAAGATCAATACCGAAGATCCGGAATACATAGAACTATGGAATCTGGTGTTTATGCAGTATAACCGGGATGCAGAAGGGAAGCTGCAGCCATTAAAAAATAAATATATAGATACCGGTGCCGGATTCGAACGCATTGTGACCGTGTTGACCGGAAAGAAAAGCAATTATGAAACAGATCTGTTTAAACCTATTATTGAACAGATAGAAACTTTAACCAACATTGCTTACAATAGCGGAAATGACGGCATTCCACATCGCGTCATTGCAGATCACATTCGAATGCTTGCCGTTGCTATCTCAGACGGAGCTATTCCCGGCAACGAAGGCCGATCGTATGTTCTTCGTCGAATTTTGCGCCGGGCAGCACGTTTTGGACGAACACTGCACCTCAAAGATCCTTTTTTATACCGTCTTGTTCCTACGGTGGTTCACATTTTGGGCGACATATATCCCGAACTGGTTGCACAGCGTGAGCACATTCAGCGTATTGTCCGTGCCGAAGAGGAATCCTTTGGCAATACCCTTGACAAAGGATTGAAACTTTTTGAACAATTGACAAAAGAGGCAAAAAAAATAGCAGAAAAAACGCTTAACAGCGAAGATGTCTTCCGCCTGTATGACACTTACGGATTTCCGGTAGATCTAACCCGCCTTTTAGCCGAGGAAAAACAGTTGGGCATTAACGATAAGGAAATTAATGCACTCATGGAAGAACAGCGCGAACGTGCCCGGTCTGCCGGTAAATTTAAAATGAAAGCGGCGGATGAATTGGACTGGGTGATTTTGCAAAAAGATGCAGTATCTGTTTTTGCCGGGTATGATGTTTTTGAAGTACGCGCTAATCTGATCAAATATGCATTTGATGGTAAATTTACGTATTTAGTTTTTGATTCAACTCCATTTTATGCAGAATCCGGCGGACAAATCGGAGACAAGGGGGGTATTAATTTTCACGTGGACAATATTAATACGCCCACAACTTACGATGTGATTGACACACAAAAATCAGGTGAAGATATTGCACACATAATCAAAGGAAACATTACAGAAAATATATTAAGAACGGATAAACAAGTTTTACTTTGGGTAAATAAAAGCATCCGATTAGACACAGCGCGAAACCATTCTGCCACCCACTTATTACACGCCGCGATGCAAAAGGTGTTAGGTGAACACACGC
The DNA here is from genome assembly GCA_030620575.1 of Fidelibacterota bacterium. GTDB lineage: Bacteria > Fidelibacterota > Fidelibacteria > Fidelibacterales > Fidelibacteraceae > M50B103. The sequence goes on along the minus strand of JAUXEL010000033.1, from coordinate 6,658 downwards.
ATCAAGCAGGAAGCTATGTGGGAGCGGACAGACTTCGTTTTGATTTCACGCACTTTGAAAAAGTTTCCCCCGATAAGCAAATGAAGATTCAGAATATTGTGAATGAAATAATTTTACAGAATATTCCCGTAAAAATCGAAGAAAAACAATATCTCGAAGCTGTCAGTGAAGGCGCACAGGCTCTTTTCGGAGAGAAATACGGCGATGTAGTACGGGTTGTAAATATGGGTGATATTTCCCAAGAACTCTGCGGTGGCACTCACGTTGATTTAACCGGGGACATTGGTTTATTTTTTATTGTAAGCGAAAGCAGCGTGGCATCCGGTGTCCGCCGAATTGAGGCCATAACCGGACATGCTGCAATGGATATTCTTGAAAAGCAGCAAACGGTATTAGCCGGACTTCGCGAAACGCTCAGGACCCCGGAAAAGAACATTTTGGAACGCATATTTAGTATCACCGCCTATGTAAAAACCCTTGAAAAAGAAAATATAGAATTGAAAGCAAAGTTGCTTACATTAGATATTGATCAATACTTTCAGAATAAAAGATCATATAAAAATGCCACGCTATATATCAATCGCGTTCAGGTCGAAAACATGGATCAACTTAAAATACTGGGGGACAAAGTTCGTGAAAAAATGAAAAGCGGTATTGCCGTATTCGGAACGGTTATTGGAGACACTCCTCAAGTGCTTTGTGTTGTCAGTGATGACTTGGTTAAAGAAGGTATTAAGGCCGGCAATATTGTTCGGGATCTTGGCAAAGCCCTCGGCGGCGGTGGCGGCGGGAAACCCCACATGGCAACAGCCGGCGGAAAAGACGCCTCCAAACTAAATAACGTATTAGAAAATATTCAAACTATTTTATCATAATACGCGGAAAACAAAAAAACACGATGTTTCATTTGCCAAGTCGTTAATCGTCTTTGAAAAATGTAAACACGAACTAATTAAATGAAAGGTGTAGAAAAGGATGGGACATTATTCACGGGGCGAAGAAAATTTTAATATCATTTCTCACGCTATTGGCGTCATTTTAAGCATTGTTGCTTTAGTATTTTTGGTTACGCATGCAAGTTTGCACGGAGATGTCTGGCACATTGTTACTTTTAGTGTTTTTGGGGCAAGCCTAATTTTATTATATACCGCTTCTACTCTTTACCACAGCGCGAAAACACCAACGTTAAGAAAAAAACTACAGGTCTTTGACCACACCGCTATTTATATTCTTATTGCAGGAAGCTACACTCCCCTTACTCTTGTTTCTTTACACGGCATAACAGGCTGGGTGATTTTCGGTATTTCCTGGGGCCTGGCTTTAGCCGGGATAATTATAAAATTTTTCTTTACCGGGAAATATGATTTGATTTTGACTATAATGTATGTATTAATGGGCTGGATCATCGTTTTTGCCCTAAAACCATTAATTAATAATTTAACGATAAAAGGTGTACTCTTGCTTTTTGCGGGAGGAATATCATATACGGTTGGTGCGCTTATATACCGCATTAAAAAAATAAAATTTAATCACGCCATTTTTCATATTTTTGTTTTGCTGGGCAGTATTTGCCATTTTATAGTGGTGTATTTTTATGTTTTACCGAGATGAATAAATTCACTAAAGACGGACCATGGCACGTTTCCACACCACACCCGGCAATATATTATTGGCAATTCACGGTTATTATTCCCACGTAAAATTGTGTGATCTCGATCATCATTTCACACCCATTCCCGTAATTAAACAATCAAAATTTTATCTTTTCGTATTCATCCATATCATCAATTGTAAAGACAAACTTGTATGTCTGCCCCGGTTTTTATAAACGACAAACATTCTATCACAACCCCAATTGGGCAAACAGCTCCAATTGGGCAAACAGCCCCAATCGGGCGAACACATAGGTTCGCCCCGACTATGACAACCAATGAATATATTCGCGCAGTAAAAAATTTAAATTGGCAATCATTTAATTAAAAAATCCGGCATCCAATTATTAGAAGATAACCAGCTGATTCTTCCGAAACATAAAAACGACCGGCCAGACAGAGAAAGGCCGGAAGAGAGGTATCAAGAATTTAGGTCTTTCTGAGAAATCCATTATTTAAATATATGTCACAATATTGGAAATGTTTTCTTGTTAAATGAGATCTCTCCGCTACGTCCCAACTTAAGTCGGGACTTCGGTCGAGATGACAGTTTTAGTGTTTTTAATTTTTTGGATGTTTTCTTTTCTTATTCTTTCACCAGTTACCAGCCTGTCCAGCGAAGTCCCAATTAACTCGGGATAAACGGATTACCATTTCTCCTCGCTTTTTTCTTTCTTCGCTAGTCACTCATTACCCGTTACCCGTTACCAGATAAACCATTCCCCGGCCTTTACCGGTTATACCAATCAACGAATTCTCTCTTAAAAACAACAAATCCTTTTTAATAGTGTTTCGACTATCGTTCGGAAAGTGCGTCATAATATCAGAGATTTTTAGCGGTGCATAGTCGCGAATACAAATTATGAGTGATTGGCGCCGCGGATTAATATAAATGCTATTTGTGGGTATTTTGCCGGTATGCTTATATATTCGGGTTAACTCTGCCAGCATTTCCGGCAATAAACAAATGGGGTTTTTGCTTGCAGTTTCGGGTGGGTCGCTCAGAGCGGCGATCAAGGGAAATTGTGAAACAAAAGCATAACCATTTTGTAACAGCAACAGATATGACATGATATTAACAAGTTGTGCATTTGCAGCCATAAAAGGCATGATTTTGATAAAAGTGGCACGGAAAAATGCGATAGTTATCAGAATATGTCGATCCGGGCTTTGTAGCAGACCTTTGGTTGTTTTAAACAGCTCTTGCATATTCTCATCAAGGCTCGTTCGGTAACGCCCGCGGTGCTCTGCATCGCGCTGACTGTATTTTAAGAGCTGTTGATGGTGCTGTTTTAGCGTAGCGTTGGTCATGGCAAAAGTTTCCGGATGTGCTTGCAGATTTTGAAGCAATTCAAGCGCGCCGCGCGCGATCTGTGCATCTCGATTTTCAGAATCCATGCCGGGCGCCCACCCCGCATTTTTATGTAAAACATCTGTATCCGGTACAAGTCCGCTTGGGTGTAAAATATCCCAGTTACCGCGAAACCGTTCAATCTGTCCACAGTGAACGATCATTGTCGAAAGTGTTTTTTCATCTAATTGTTTTAGATTAATGTATGTATCCATAATATACCCAAAAGAATATATGATAGACGCACGCGAGAATCAAGAAAATATATATTTAAAAATTGATTAACATAAATCTTACGGAGTGGGGGCGAGAGAATGAAAAAGAAAAGGATTGAATCTATCTTATTTAATTCAAATTTTTACTGTTCACTGTTCACTGTTCACTGTTCACTGTTCACTGTTCACCGTTCACCGTTCACTACCAACGAATTCACCGAGAAAGATATCCGTTTCCTTGCCGTTTTCCAGACAATGCAGGCGGGCATCTTCCATAAAAGCCAGTGGAGTAACCCGTTTTACTTTTCCATTTACATTGAGATCAAGCGCTTGGTTCTTTGCGTAGAGCAGCTTGTTAAGTTCCGGCAAATAATCGGAAAAATTGCCGGCGGCAAAATCCTGATAAAAAATATCAAGATGGTCAATTATCGCGGAGAGGATCTCTGAAAGTTTTACCCTGTGCCCAACAATATCTTTAACAGCAACAGCAGGATTCCGAAGTTGTTTTAAATCAATAACAGAATTATTGACATTCACTCCAATACCGATAACGGCATGTACTTCCACATCCCGGATATTTGATTCTGCCAAAATCCCACAGATCTTACGCTTATCAACATACACATCATTGGGCCATTTAATAGCAAGACCTTGAGGAATAAAAGATTGAAGAGAACGAACTACCGCCAAAGCTGATAAGATAACAAAAGGAAGAACAGATTCCGCCTTTGCGACATTTTTCAGAAGTACGCCCATATACAGGCCGCCATCCTGAGATTCCCAGTTACGCCGATAGCGCCCCCGGCCGGCGTGTTGCTGGCGCGCACAAAGAACATCACCATGTTCATAACGCTGCGCATTTGTCAACAACTCAGTATTGGTGGACCCGATTCCCTCAACATGGTAAATATGTTTGCCAATTATTTTGTGCGGAGTATCCATGATTAAAAATACAGTGCTTACAAAATAAATAAAATACAAAAATCACATTTTACATTAAATGTGTTACCAATATAAAAAGGAGAGACCTTCGCTATGGATGTGCGTCCGATGGGAAACGAGATCTCTCCAATTATTTTACAAAAAACAGACAATAATATTATCACTGCTAAAAACAGGGATTAAGCCTCCTTCGCGTGGTATGAGTATATAATGGTAGCGGCAGCATAACAGGCAGAGGCAAAAAGCAGACCGAAAAAAACACGATAATCACCCAGTACAACACCCATGTTAATTTCCTCTATGTTTTCCAGATTAATAGGACCCATTATAGCAGCAAGTGTTGCGAAAACATTTGGCAGGTTAATCTGATGGCGAAAGATCGATTCAATAATTGCGAAGACACCCTCTAAAATACCTAGTGTTGCAGCACCTTTCATAAAAGCGTTACTCTTGAATATCGCCGAGAAAAAGAAAAGCAAACTACCGAATATCATGGCGGCTTTAAGGTAAGTGATCCAACCGAGAAGAACACCGAACAGAGCTTCACCGAGATAAAACCCCATACCGAAAAACAGATTGGTGAAGGAAATCACTATGGCAAATATAACCCCAAGCCCCAGTAACAATATTGAATTAGCATATACATGCATAATATATTTTGTACCGGTAACATACCATACGCTCACGGGTTGGCAACGGAAAAAGAGTTCCGAACCCAATTGTTTTTCTTTATTTAAGCTGCCTTGAGCCATCAAAGCCAAAAACATAGCAAATATCGTAGAAAAGGCAAACATTAATCCATAGGTACCAATACGCAGATATTCCGGTTGACTATCAAATCCCATGATTTGAATATTTTCAGGTCGCACAATGGCAGCCACCAGGACAACCAGTAGCAACAAAACAGTAATACCGGCTATGATCCAAACCGGAAGCCAATATGTAGATTTCTGTTTCAGATATTCTGATTTAAATAATGCTTTTATTTGATTCATTGTATTCTCCCGGTTTAATTATTAACAATTGCGACAAAAATATTGGAAAGATCAGGTACCGCAATACGTGCATCCGATAATGAGGGATTTCCCTCAATAAGTCCACGAACCATACCCAAAGACCGTGCAAGTGACCGGGGTTTAAAGGCAAGCAACTCCTCTTCTCGTCCCTGCGGAACTTCATAGATTTTCCAGGTGTTTTTGAGATTATCAACCGAGTCATGAAGTTTAATGTGACCCTGATCAATAAACACAACATCCTGGAGGATATTTTCCACTTCAGCAACTTGGTGTGTTGAAATAATAACGGTTTTGCTTTCATCAAAAAAGTCACCGAGAAGCAGATCGTAAAATTCTTTACGAAAAACAATATCAAGACCCAAAGTGGGTTCATCCAAAAGCAGCACATCAACATCTTTTGACAGGGTTAAAAGAAGATAGAGTTTTGTCTTCATTCCCTTCGAAAGATTGCCGACTTTCTGATTGCAGGGCAGCTCGCTTTTTGCGAATAGCCGTTTTGCTTTATCGGCATTCCAGGTTGGATTTAGACCTGCCGTAAAATCAATAGTCTGCTGTACGGTCAGGCGGGGATCCAGGCCGCTGACATCCGGAATAAATGCAACATGGCTATATAGATCATGCCGCCATTCGAAAACGGGTTTATTGAAAAATGAAATAGAGCCCTCATATTTAAGAAGGCCAAGTAAACACTTGAGAAGGGTGGATTTTCCTGCCCCGTTTTTACCCATGAGACCAATGATGCGTCCACGCGGTATCTGAAGGCTTACATCAGTTAGAGCTTTGACTTGTTTGTAGTTTTTTGAAAGCCCCTTGACATCAATTACTTGTTCCATTATAATTCCTCTTTTTATGTATTATTTTTGTTGTATAGTTAACTGAAAGATGTAAACTCATTATTTATCAGCCTCTCTCCTGTTATTCCCGCCCGGATAAAGAATAGTTTGCCGGATTTGCGGGCACCCGATCGGAGATGTTTTTTCGTGTCGCATTATCATTGTGCCGGTTTCAGAATCCGAATTGACATGGCTCGGACATACGATATTGTACGTGCGTGGCGTTTGCTAAGATTTCTTTTGCTAAACATGATTTTATCCTTTCTTCCAAATGTTATCATTGATCGTTTCGCTTATCTTACCGATTTGATTATACGGATGGACATGCTCTGCAGGTGGATCCTTGACTGTGAATGTCTACTGAGTAATGTGCTTTTATTAAACATGGTATTTCTCCTCTTAAAATTGTTCTTATTTATTATAGGTTTTCGTTATTAATTCGATCAACTCACTATTGCCGATATTTAACATCTTTGCCTGCTTAATCATATCCGGAACAACAACGTCTTCAAAGTGAATGACCCCGGATTCCTTTAACGTTTCCTGAGCAGGGATCGTGACGAAGTATCCTCTTCCCCGGCGTTTTTCTAAAAGACCTTCGCTTACAAGAAGCTGTGTAGCGTTTAAAATGGTCTGAGGATTGAGCCGG
>JAUXEL010000190.1 GCA_030620575.1 Fidelibacterota bacterium | reverse complement strand
TCCAATTTTATCGGACAATGATAAAAAGCTACCTTCACTAAATGAGATACTATCCAAATACACACTTTAATATTGGAGAGTTTATTATTTTGTGTTAACGTTAACGTTATTTTTGCAAATAAAATATTATAGGAGTCATGAATGACCTTCTTAGAAAAATTAAAAACAAAAGACACACAATTTTGCGTCATCGGACTGGGTTATGTCGGACTGCCTCTCGCGGTCGAAGTTGCCAAAGTCGGTATTCATGTTACCGGGATTGAAATTGATACGGAAAAAGTCGAAAAGATCAATCGCGGCGAAAATTATATCGGAGATGTAAAAGACGATGATCTGAAAACAGCAGTTGAAAAGGGACTGATTACCGCAACAACCGATTTCAGTGTTATAAAAAACATGGATGTGGTCAGTATTTGTGTGCCCACTCCCTTAAATAAACTTAAAGATCCTGATATGTCGTTTATCACTTCGGCACTTAAAGAAATTAAACAATACATGCACAAGGATCTTGTGGTGATCCTGGAATCCACCACCTACCCCGGAACCACACGCGAATATATGCTTCCGCATCTGGAAAAATCCGGACTTACATGCGGAAAAGATTTTTTCCTCGCTTTTTCTCCGGAACGTGTTGATCCGGGCAACCCTGTTTATTTAACGAAAAACACACCAAAGGTCATTGGCGCTATTACTCCCTTAGGTACCGAACATGCAAAAGCTATCTATGAGCAGATTTTCGATAAAATCGTGACCGTCAGTACCGCCGAAGCCGCGGAAATGACAAAACTGCTGGAAAATACTTTCCGTATGATCAATATCGGCATGGTAAATGAACTTGCCATCATGTGCGACCGTCTCGGCGTGGATGCCTGGGAAGTCATTGATGCCGCCGCTACAAAACCTTTCGGATTTATGAAATTCTATCCGGGTCCCGGTTTGGGCGGACATTGTATTCCCATCGACCCGCATTACCTCAGTTGGAAAATGAAAACCTTGAATTATAAAACAAAATTTATTGATCTTGCTGCTGAAATAAACACTTCCATGCCGGAATATGTAGTTCAAACCCTCATGGAAGGCATGAATATGCACGGCAAAGCGTTAAAAGGCTCTAATATTCTTATTCTCGGTATAGCTTATAAAAACGATATTGATGACTTGCGTGAATCCCCGGCATTTGATGTTTATAAGTTACTGGAAGATCGCGGTGCAACTGTCTGTTACCATGATCCCTACTGTCCTAAACTTGATTGGAACAACAGCTATGTGGAATCCCTGCCTTTAACGAAGGAACTGCTTAAGTCCATGGATGCGGTTGTGATCACCACTGCGCATAAAAATGTTGATTATCAGTTTGTTGTCGATCATGCTAATTTGGTTATTGACTCCCGCAACGCAACCAAAGACCTTAAAAATACCGAGGGTAAGGTTCTGCGCATGGGCGGCGGCCGTGTTTTAGAAGATTAATTTTTAAATCATTCAGGACCCCGTTCCTTGGAGCGGGGTTTTTTATTTTCCGTATGAAACCCTTATCAATATACATTCATATTCCATTTTGCCGGCAAAAGTGCCGCTACTGTGATTTTTACAGTCTGGAATCGCCAGAATATATGAATGCTTACCTGAAAGCACTGTATCAGTCAATTGAACACCACGCAAAAAATATGGCGGATAATTATACCGTCCGGACGCTCTATCTTGGCGGCGGCACCCCGAATCTGCTTACTGCTGCCCAGCTTGAAGGAGTTCTCAATATTGTGTCACGCCATTATACATTTACGGAACATCCCGAAATCACGATTGAGATCAATCCCGAATTTTCATCGGACAGGAAATCACTGAAAATCTTATCAGAGATTGGATTTACGCGCCTTTCTATCGGCATCCAGTCACTGAACGATGCGGAACTGGCTGTACTTGGACGCATTCATTCACGGAAAACCGCGCTTCGCTGTCTTGAATACGCGCGTGAGATATTCTCAAATTTGTCTGCAGATGTAATTTATTCTATTCCCGGACAAACACCGGCTTCCCTATGCGCAACGCTGGATATGCTGATGCGTTTTGTCCCGGAGCATATATCTGCTTACAATTTGACCTGCGAAGCGGGCACTCCCTTCGCGGCCATGGTCCAAGAGGGTAAACTTCAGTTGACAGATGATGAAACGGAGCGGAATTTTTTTCTTTTTGTACACCATTATCTTCTGACACATGGCTATAAACATTATGAGATTTCCAATTACGCAAAACCGGAATATGCCAGCCGGCATAATTCGGTTTATTGGAGCGGACAGGATTATCTGGGGCTCGGCCCTTCCGCACATTCAAAATTAGATAATACGCGCTATGCTTATCAGGCCGACATACAGACATTTATCAGTGAACCCTGCCATTTCCACGAACAGGAGGAGGTGACGGACACAGATACATTGATCACACGTTTACGAACGGATACCGGATTACAAAAAAACAGTGTAGCACCTGATGTGTGGCAAAGGGTCCTGAATTATGCAAAAACAAATCCGGAATGGTTTAAGTTGGACGGTGACAGGATCATCTGCACTCTCGAGGGCTGGTTGTTTCTGGATAGTATTTTAGTGGATCTGATCTAGAAATTTAGGTCTAATTGTAATTTTAGGGGGCTATTTTGTTAAAAAATGGTCGGTTATTTTGATTTTTCTTTCCATTCTCAAACCGGGATGATTTCTGATTTTAGATTCCAAATTAGAGAAGCTG
>JAUXEL010000062.1 GCA_030620575.1 Fidelibacterota bacterium | reverse complement strand
GGCATTAACTCGTTAGCTATGAGCTTCGGGTAGACTTGCTCAACCCCGCCATGTAGATTCCATACACTTTAATTTACAACATTTTTTAGTACTAGGTAGTCTAATGGAAGCTTCGGGATCGGGGCGGAGCTTAGGAGAACAAGTTTGTCTTGTTTCTTCTTCCCCCTTTTTACTTTTTACTTTTGCCTTTGTACTTTTGCCTTAGCAAACTTTCCCTGGATTCAAAATTCCCGTCGGATCAAAGGTTTTCTTTATTCCGCGCAAAAGATTCATATATTCCTCACCGGCACTGCGTTCAAGGTATTTCACCTTTGCATAGCCAATACCGTGTTCACCGGATACATGTCCACCCAGCTCATCGCCTTTGGCATAAAGCATATCAAAAGCTTTGTTGAGTTTTTTAACAAATACATCATCGGGTAAATCATCTTTCAGCATATAAACATGCAGATTTCCGTCTCCGGCGTGACCAAAACTTGCAATACGAATATCTAATTCTTTTTCCACCTGCTTAGTGTAATTAATAAAATCCACAACATAATTACGCGGAACCACCACATCGCATTCGTCCATCTCAGATGTAGATGCTTTAATTGCTTCGAGAAATGCACTGCGTGCGGACCAGATCGACTCATTACGTTCGTCGGTATCGGAGATAAAGACATCCAGGGCGCCGGCATCAAGACAGACATGGGCAACCTGTTCATAAACGGTTTCCACTTCCTGCTTCGTATTGCCGTCAAAAGTCAGAAGCAGATAAGCATCGGATGTAGTATCCGGGAAACGCTTTCCAAGATAGTCCTCAGCTGAAAGAATGACATTGCGTTCCATGTATTCAATGGCCGTGGGTATGGCTTTTGATTTGATAATTGCAGGTACGGCAGAAATAGCGCTTTTAATATCGGGGAAGGGGACCAGAAGCGAAATGGCCACCTTAGGCAAAGGTAATAATTTTAAGATGGCTCTGGTTATAATACCGAGAGTGCCTTCCGAACCGATGATCAAATGCTTTAAACTGTAACCGGAACTGTCTTTTACGATCTTGCCTCCAACGGTAATGATCTTACCATTTGGTAAAACTACTTCTAATTCACGCACATAGTCGCGTGTGACGCCGTATTTAACGGCACGCATACCACCGGCATTGGTGCTGATATTGCCGCCGATAGAGGCGCTTTTTTCACCGGGGTCCGGCGGATAGAATAAATCGTGCTCTTCGACATATTTTGATATTTCCATCAACATCACACCCGGTTCTACGGTTAGTGTTAAATTATCTTCATCAAGTTCAATAATTTGGTTCATGTGTTCTGTTGACAACATGATGCCTTTATGAATGGCTATCGCCGCGCCGACAAGGCCTGTGCCTTGGCCCCGTGGTGTCACGGGTATATTTTGTTCAAAGGCATATTTCATGATCGCAGCGACTTTCTCTGTTGTGTCGGGTAACACAACCACCTCGGGGTATTGGCGGATCCCCGCCAACTCGTCGCGGCTGTAATCCTCGTGAATATTTTCACCGACAAGAATATTATCCTCGCCGCATAGTGACGTTAAAAAGTCGATGTCTTGTTGATCTACTATTTTAAAATTCATATTTCTCCCTGCGAAACCGCCTTAATCTTTAAATTCTTTCAATTTTTCGATCAAACGGGGTATCACTTCATAAATATCACCGATAATCGCATAATGCGCTACGTCAAAGATCTGTGCTTTAGGGTCGGAATTAATGGCAATGATCATTTCAGCACTGTTCATCCCGGCAACAAACTGAATAGCGCCGGAAACACCACAGGTAATAATAAGCTTGGGTTTAACTGTTCGTCCGCTCAACCCGATTTGCATCCGCGGATCTGTCCATCCCGCTTCGATCAGCGGGCGTGTAGTGGCGACCATCCCTCCCAGCATATCTGCCAATTCGTTGATCATTGAAAGGTCTTCTTCCTTTCTCAAGGCATGTCCGGCAACAACAATAACATCCGCTTCTTCAATGCTTTTAAGCTTTTCTTTCTTCTTGATCTCAATAACATTTATTTTTGAAATTAGAAACTCATCGGAAATGCTGCAGCTTGTTAATTTTCCGCTTTTCGTTTCACTGCGTTCCGGGGAGTTGAATATTTTATATCGTACTGTTGCAAACTGCGGGCGGTGGTTCGGTGTGTGAATATGTGCCATAATATTGCCCCCGTATGCGGGACGTATCTGATCGAGATCGGTGTTTTCCTGCACATCCAGGGTCGTGCAGTCCGCCGTTAATCCGGTACGAAAACGCGCTGCGACGCGAGGCGCGAGAGAACGACCGACAGTGGTACCGCCAACCAGTACAATAGTGGGTTTTACCCGATTGATAAAATTTTCAAATACGGCTGTATAGGGCTCAATGCGGAAATCATATAATTGCGGTTTGTCATAAATAAAGACCTCATCCGCTCCGTAATGCAGAAGCTCTTCAGCCATATCGTGTACTTTATCACCCATTACGAGACAATAGACCGGATGATCGATCCTGACTGCCATTTCTTTGGCTTTTCCTATGAGTTCAAGGCTTACCGGGTGGATATTTCCCTCAATGTGATCAATATACACTGCAATTCCGCGCCATGCATTTTTATCGATTTCCGGCAGAGTGTCTTCTACGTACTCAAATACCTCTGGAAGGCGCTTCACACAGATATTACACATTTTACATGCGGCGTTAAGGATCAGTTCGTCATTTTCATATTCCAGGGCGAAGAATGGACATACTTTTACAACCTCTTTACGGTCTTTAATAGCATCCTGATGTACAATAATTTTAGCCATAAACGATTTATTACCTATACAAATTTAAGTTCTTTTAGTTTTTCAGCAAGCTTTTCACCCAACTCTTCGCCATCGCCTTCCCAATGTTCACTTGTCGTATTGGGTTCCGGCGGAAAAATGCGCAGTACCTGAGTCGGTGAGCCATAAAGTCCGTAATGCATCACATTTTTATCATCAAGGTCTTTAAAAGTGATAATCTGAACAGGTCGATTGGCCGTTTTCAGTTTCAATTTAAAGGAAGGAAGGCGGGGTTGATAAATATCTTTTTCAACCGTGATCAGACAGGGAAGCTGAACTTCCTGGATCTCGACTGATTCCGCCATATCCATTTCTACAATAATCGATTTTTCGTTTATTTCATGAATACGCCGTACGTTGGAAACATGGGGGATCTGCAAATATTCCGCTATTTCAGGTCCCACTTGCGCAGTATCTCCATCTGTTGTCATTTTACCGCAAATGATCAGATCGAAGTCTCCCATCCGGGTAATACCCTGAGAAAGCGCATAGGCAGTTGCAAGTACATCAGCGCCGGCGAATTTCCGGTCGGTTAAGAGACAACCCTCATCGGCACCCATCATATAAGCTTCTTTGATAACGGCTTTAGCATAGGGCGGACCCATGGTAATAACCTTTACCACGGCATTTTTTTCTTCTTTTAAACGCACGGCAGTTTCTATGGCATAGAGATCATAGGGATTCATTTTAGCATCAATAGGATTACGTTTCAGGACACCTGTTTTCTCATCAATTTCTACTTCGGCGGTACCCGGAACTTGTTTAATACAGACCGTAATATTCATGTGTTTCCTCAGTTTCAATTCAATTATAAGTATACTATAATTAGAAAGTAAATTCCATAAAAATATAAGCGTAAATTCATGATAAATGCAGTTAATAAGCACGGAAGCCAAGAAGCACGGAAGCCAAGAAGCATGGAAGCCAAGAAGCATGGAAGCCAAGAAGCATGGAAGCCAAGAAGCACGGAAGCCAAGAAGCACGGAAGCCAAGAAACACGGAAGCTAAGAAGCACGGAAGCTAAGAAGCAGGCTTCGTGGGAGCTCATAGGAAGGAAAGTAAATTCCGTGTGCCTATAAATTATATCAAAAATAATCCAAAGAATCGGGATAAAAAAATGGATGCATGGAATAATTGAAATTTGCGGAGGAAGAGACCAAACCTCCCGTCAGCTGACGGGGAGGCTTCCGCCAGCCCCTCCTCTGGAGGGGTTTGGGGAGGTCGAAGAAATTCAATCGGGTTACGTAACGGCAAATCCCTGATACCTATATATTAAATGCTTTTTTGATAGCGTATGCGTCCAATTCCATAAACAATAATACTATATAAGAGTCCGGGATAAAAAGGTTCTATATTCAGAGGAAAAGTACCGCTGATCGCTCCAATAATAAACCAGCTCGCTGAAATAATGACCGCGCCGAGCATTAATATTAGAATAAATTTTACTGATACCGGTTTATTGAAAAGCGCGGAAAGGGTTGGAATAAGCAAAGAAGGTATTACTAATGTTCCGATAAGATACCAGATAGAGATCACAGAGGGAAGTGCGATCACGATGAGCATTGCAACCAGACCGGTAATCAGGTACCCGATACGGATGTTGTGCTTGATGCTTTTTTTACTGTATTTTGAAATAACATCATATCCGACAGTCTGCGCGGAAATGAAAATATATGAATCCAAGGTGGACATCACCGTTGCAAGCAAGCCCGCTAAAAAGAGTCCGAACAAACCGGCCGGCAATACATATGCCGCCAAATAGGGATACGCGTAAAGCGGCTGAATATCAGGAAGTAAGGCGCGCGCGTATAAACCGGTAGTAAGGGTTAAAGCATCAAAAATAATCCAGAACACAATGCTGATAAGTATACCGTTTCGTGCTGTCTTTGGAGAACGTGCCGCAGCACAACGTTGGTGAAATCCGGGATCAACAAGTGTCCATAAAGCAATAAAAAACCACGAAATAATATAGGTGATTGAGAGTCCGCCGGTCAAGGTAAGATGCTGTTCGGGTAGATGTGCCGTAGTGAGGTATTCGGCAACCGGATAGCGGTTAAGCAGAACAACCGCCAATATGATGAAACCTGCAAACATGAATGCGAATTGCATCATATCAGACTGGACTACGGTCTCAAATCCCTTTCGGTAGAGATAGATCGCGGAAACAATAAATATTAGCAGAGCACACAGTAAAGGAGAAAGTCCAAGGATAAGCGATAAGATTATTCCTGAGATCAGCAAATAGGGAGCCGGGGATGTCATCAGGAAGACAAAAAGACCGCTGACAAAAGAGGGAATCCTCCCGTAGCGCTGATCAATGAGTTCAGGAATGGTTGCCGCCTTGTTCTGCCGTATCTTTCCCGCGATAAACAGCGCGTAGATCAGTGCAAAAATATAGTAGGGGAAAGCCATTACAAACCAATTCGAGAGTCCGTAACTGTAGGTAAATTCTCCGATACCGAGAATTCCGCCGTACCAGGTGGACACAAGGGTCATAACAAAGAGGGGCAGAGTCAGGCGACGTCCGGATAAAAGGAAATCCTCATGTTTTCCGCCTTTTTTTCTACGAATAAAACCGATCAGGAATAATAATGCAAAGTATATTCCAATAATAAGAATATCTATAAAATGCAGTTGAATCTTCATTATCTTATTTCGGCCATATAAAGCAACAAGCCGGCATCAAAGGTGATCTTAATCTCCGTAGCGGCAAAGGCATTACTGAGTCCGTGCGAGCATGTTTCCAGAACACCCTGCCTCATAGGATGTACTGCACCTTCTAAGGACAGATTAGCCGCTTTTTTTAACGCCAAAAGGGAAAAGCGCCGACCTTGTATTCCGGGAAACCGGTAATTTCCCGGAGAAAGAAATCGCACATATTCTTCGTGGGTAAAAAGCTCGATATCCAGCTCTGAAGCATAGCGGGTAAGGGTTGCTATATTGATCATAAAATGGTCAAAACGTTTTCCGTCCGCGCCGAAAATTTTAAGTTTTTTCAGGTGTTTTTCTACACAATATTGCAAAGTTTTTTCGAGATCATTTGTATTTTGATCACTGGAACTTATAATTGTAATATTTTGATTATCAGGTAAATGGGAAATAGAATCCATATCACCGATTAAGATATTTACTGTAATATTGAATCTTGAAAGATAATCATAGGCACCGTCTGTGCAGATAATAAGATCTGCCGGATCGCAGTGTTCTGCAATATCGTCTAAACGCGGCGGTATTCCGTTTAAAAAAATACATGTATTAATACATTTGTCCATGTTCTTTTAGTCTCTTTTTCAATTTCCGCATATTCACCGTGATCTTTAATTTTCGCCGTGTATCGCGAACCTTTTGGCGATATTCCCGGGTATACAAATAACGTTTAGCCTGGGTACTTATCGGGGCGATCATGGTCGAAGGACGCCAGATGATCTGGCGGTGATTCCGCGCATACTGCAGAGCACCGTATTCATCTGCCCAACTCAAAGTATAGGGACTGTAATGTGATAATTTCTGGTATTTTATCACTTGTATAAAAGCCTCGATTTTAGGATCGAAAAAATGAAAAGCACGTGAAAAGAACAAAGCAGTATGCAGATAATTAGGCGAATTTATCAGTCCGTGCGTATTGGTTCTTTTTGCAAGATGCAGCAATATTTGCATCATATGCAAACCAATCCCCAGTCCGGGTGCTGTTTGTCCGGGTAACGGCGGCTTATTACTGCGAAAAGATTTATAGGGATTTTGCATCATAAGCCACTCAATATGCAGAAACTCCAAATTTAAAAAGCGATTTTTCTCTAAGGGCATCTTAAGATTTTTCCGCTGTATCACCAGTTCTATCACTTTATGTTTAACGCCTTTATTTTCAGACAGGAGTATAAAACGGTGTACATAGGGATCGTCCAGGTTAATATGCCAGGAAATGTTCGGGATACCTTTATTTGCGAAATATTTCCGTACCCGATAGTGTTCAAACATACTGTCGATTGTCGAAGGCGGATAACAGCCAAGAAAAAGACGCATTTTATGGTTAAAAACACCGTCCTTGACAATATCGCTTTCACTAAAAGTAAAATCTCCTTCAGACTGGAACTGATGTGTATCCATACGCCGAAACGCCTGATCGTATTTCTTTTGGTAGTGTGTCATAATTAATTAGTTTATGGTCGCGAGAATAAAGTAACTCCCTGTGCGTCTGTTATTTTGCGTTTGATCAAATCCTTTGCCTGATAGGTCCCCCGCGGGAAAACGACAATTTTATTGCAAGCCGTGCGTCCCTTTAGTTCTTCCGGACTGCGTTTACTTTCTGATTCTACTAAAATTTCAACTTCTTTCCCAATTAACTTTCGGTAATTATAGAGAGTATGTTCTTTTTGACGCACTATTAATTCTGTTAAGCGCGCCGCTTTTTCTTTTTCGCTTACATCATCGGTCATTGTATATGCCTTGGTATGCGGCCGGGGAGAATATTTAAAGGTATATGCCGAGTCGTATTTTACCGTTTCCATCACTTTCAGGGTTTCACGGAAATCCGCGTCAGTTTCACCGGGAAAGCCCACAATAACATCCGTAGTAATACCCATATCCGGTACATAATGCCGGATCATATCCACCAGCTTGAGATAATGTTTCTGCGTATATGTCCGGTTCATGGCCTGTAAAACCGTGTTTGAACCTGCTTGCAGAGGGAGATGGATGTGGTTTGCAATCAGGGGCTTGAAATCAGCGTGTACTTTCAGTAGATCTTCATCGACATCCTGGGGGTGGGGGGAAGTATAGCGTACGCGTTTGATCCCTTTGACTTCGGTGAGTGCAAGGAGCAGCGAGTGGAATCGCTGATCTTCATAGTGATAGGAATTGACATTTTGGCCCAACAGCGTTATTTCAACAAAGCCCTGATCCACAGAGCGGTGTGCTTCTTCGACAATGCTTTTGATATTGCGACTGCGTTCCCGTCCGCGTGTATAAGGCACAATACAGTAGGAGCAAAACTTGTTACATCCGCGCATGATAGAGATCCATGCATTAATACCTTTTTTGCGTGCCGGAAATAAACCCTCATAAACTTCAAATTTCAAAAGCTTTGTATCAACGACCGATTCATCTTCCTCGTCAAGGTGCTGAAGAATACTGCGGTAAGAATCGGGTCCAAGAACAATGTCAACATAGGGCTTGCTTTTCAGGATATCATCCTTCAGGTTCTGTGCCATACAGCCCAAAACACCCAGTTTTAAATTGGGATTCTTCGTTTTTAAATGCTTTAATTCACCGAGACGTGAATGTATCTTTTGTTCCGCATGATCCCGTACGCTACAAGTATTGAGGAGAATAACATCCGCATTATCCGGCGTATCAGTTAATGTATAATTATCATTTTGAAGGATGCCCGACAATATTTCACTATCATATTCATTCATCTGGCATCCGTATGTTTCAATATAAAATTGCTTTTTCATAGAATGAATATACATGTAAAAAAGCAAAAGTAAAAAGGCAAAAGTAAAAAGGCAAAAGTAAAACTTGTCCTCCGTAGTCTTGACGTAGGAGGAAGGCAAAAGTAAAGTTAAGGTTAAGGCTGAGATTAAGATTGAGGCTAAGGTTAAGGAAGAAAAGAGAGGTTTAGAGTTTTAATTGACAATGGGGAATGGAGAGAAAGAGAAAAAATGACCTTTCGGGTAGTTCATTCTGCCGGTGACAGAATGATTCCCGAATGGTCGAAGAAATAAGAGCGTGAGTCATGAACGGTAAAGAGAAGAGTTGATTTATTTTTTATCTTCTTAATAGGTTAAGATTAAGGCTAAGGTTAAGGTTAAGGAAGAAAAGAGATAAAATCATAAAAGATAGAAAACAGAACGCAATAAAACAAAATCACATAAATACTTAACCTCAACCTTATTTTTACCGTCTTACTCTTATTTAAGCAATACAACAGGCGCAGTCTCTATATGGTTCGCGGAAGCACATCGTACCCAATAACGTCCTGACGGCAAATTCTGCATATCGACGGGAATTGTCAATATCCCCGTTTCAGGTGCGCCATGATACAATTTCCGGATCCGTTGCCCCTTCAGGTTTATAATATCAACCCGTAATTCTGTTTTTGCGTATATCTCAACGGGAACCGTAGTGGAAGGGTTGAAGGGATTGGGATAGGGTGCTGCTAACAGAAAAGGCTTGACAGGAATAGAGAAATTTCCGACACCGATCTGAAGCGTGTCAAGAAAGCTTTCTCTTCCGTCAAAAGCAATATCGGACAAAATATAAGTGTATTCAACTCCAAACTTGATCTTTTTATCCTCGAAGCAATAGGTATTGGGCATACTGCTTGTTCCCATACCGTCTATGGATGTGATACATAATCCATTACGATAT
>JAUXEL010000075.1 GCA_030620575.1 Fidelibacterota bacterium | reverse complement strand
AGAAGAGAAATCTCAAATTATTTTACGGAAATTAAAGAAAAGAACAATCTTTAACTTAATTTGATTATTTTGAGATCTTTCCACCCCGACCCCTCGGGGGTCGAGATGACATTATTTATGGTATTTTTGATAATTTGCGACTTGAATTTGTGTTTCACACAACGGGTTAAATTTCCTTTCATTTTTCATTTCTCGAACATGAATAAAAATATGTGGCGCTTTCACCGGGAATATTCCTATATTTAACATTGTATCAAATGGAGAACCATCAGTATGAAAAAAGTGTACCTGCTATTACTTGTTGTTATACCTTTTTTCCATTGTGCATTTCAGGACTCAACAACTCAACCGGTAAAACCGGAAATCCCATTTCTTGTGTCACAATTCGATAAATTGTATTCCGATAAGGCCTTGGGGTATCATGTTGAAAACGGTCGCTCTGTTTTCCGGGTCTTCGCGCCTCGCGCCGCAATGGTGGAACTTGCCCTGTTTAACTCAGCAAAAGGTCCCGCCTATATTAGTTACTACATGCACCGTGATGATCAAGGTGTGTGGGAGATATCTATCAATAAACGTCTGTGGAATAAATATTACGGATATTATATAAGTGCAACGAACGATCCCGGTGATATGTTTAATCAAACTACCTTGATAGCTGATCCGTATTCCACCTCTGTTTCCACACAAAACAATTATCATATTAATGCCAGAAGTTATATCCATAAAAGCAATTTTGACTGGGGTAACGATACCTGGATTACTATTAAGGATCCGCGTGATCTAATTATTTATGAAATCAATGTCCGGGATCTTACGGCACATCCCAGTGCAAACGCGGATAATCCGGGAACTTATCTTGCGGCCATTGACAAAATCAATTATATAAAAAAACTCGGTATTAATGCAGTGGAATTCCTGCCTCTGCAAGAATTTGCCAATATTGAAATTCCCTATAAAGATACCTCCACTGCGCTGTCCAACACCTGGAATCCTTATGCCCGCAACCATTGGGGGTATATGAGCACCTTTTTCTTTGCGCCGGAAAACTATTATAGTTCGCGCGGAAATCTGAAAGCGGACACCTACATTGACGACAAGGGGCGGGCTGTTGATGAATTCAAGACCCTGATCAAAGCTCTGCATACATCCGGAATTGCCGTAATTATGGATGTGGTATATAATCACACCAGCACTTATGACCTTAATCCCTTTAAGTTGATTGATAAAAAATATTATTACCGTCTAAATGAAAATGACGATTTTATCAGTATAAGCGGTTGCGGCAATGATTTTAAAACTGAGCGCCCTATGGCACGTAAACTAATTGTCGAGAGTGTACTGTATTGGATGCAAGAATACCATATTGATGGATTTCGTTTTGATCTGGCTTCTATGATCGATGATGAAACCCTAAAACAGATCATTCGTGAAGCCAGAAAAGTAAACCCGAATGTTGTTATCATCGCGGAGCCTTGGGGCGGGACATATAATCCTGATCATTTTAGCGACTTGGGATGGTCATCCTGGAATGACCAGTTTCGTAACGGCATTAAAGGACAAAATCCTTATAATCGCCCGGGATTTATTTTCGGTCGCTGGGACGAAGGCGTTTCCCGGACCAATGTAATGCGCTTTTTAATGGGTTCCCTGCGCCGGGACGGCGGGCAATATGTTGATGCGCGGCATTCTGTCAATTATCTCGAATCCCACGATGATAATACCTTTGGTGATTTTGTGCGACTTTATCTAAGAAAAAATAGCGAAAATGATATTATTGAGGATATTATATCTCATGGGGAACTCACTCCGGAAGAACTGCAGTTTCACAAACTTGGTGCCTTTATTCTCGGTAGTTCACAGGGCATTACTATGCTGCATGCCGGACAGGAATTCGGTCGCAGTAAGATCATTGAAGTAAATGATATTCCCGATCCACAGCAGGGAAAAACAGATCATAATTCATATAATAAAGATAATTCCACAAACTACATTAATTATACCATTGCAAAACAAAATCAGGAACTTATTGATTTTTACTCTACCATGCTGCGACTGCGCCAGGTTTATCCACGGCTGCGAAAGGCTCCGCGTGAATCTATTGAGCCTTTTTATGCCGACAGTGAATTTGGAATTGGTTACCATATTATGCCGGACCCAAATAACAATAATGAATTTATCATCATGGTGAACGGCTCACAGAATAAACCGGCATATTATAATTTACCCGGAGGCATGTGGACGTGTTTATTCAGCACATATTCCTTCGACAGCAAACATATACTGAATTATATTACCCTTGAGCCCGGTTCCGGGGTTATTTTAATAAAACATTGATATATGAATAAAATTGTTTTTTTGATTTTTACAATACATTGGAGCGGATACTTTACATGATTTTTATAAGGAGATTAGCATGCATACGATTGATTATGTAATTGTCGGTATTTATCTTTCAGCAATGGTCATTGTTGGCCTACTGATGCAGAAGAAAGCAAAAGAAGGAATTGAATCCTATTTCCTGGGAAACCGGAACCTTCCCTGGTGGGCACTGGGCGCATCCGGAATGTCATCCAATCTTGACATTAGCGGCACCATGATCATTGTTGCTTTAGTTTATGCCATAGGTGCTAAAGGATTCTACATTGAGATCCGTGGTGGCGTTACATTGATCATGGCTTTCTTGATGATCTATATGGGTAAGTGGAACCGGCGTTCAAAAGTCATGACGGTCGCCGAATGGATGAGTCTGCGTTTTGGAGAAAATAAACAAGGCGACATAGCGCGTTTCATTCAGGCAATTACCTCTATCATTTTCACCATAGCTATGATCACCTATTTTGCAATCGGTGGTGGTAAATTTTTGGATACCTTTCTTGGAATTCCTCAGTCATGGGTTGTTCATATTGGATCTATTACAATTGGAACCGAATTTTGGGCGGCATTTATCTTAATGGCTATTGCTATGATCTATACCGTTGCCTCCGGATTATACGGCGTTATCTGGACCGATGTTTTTCAAGGCCTCCTTATTTTTCTCGCGATTATTTATATTGTTATCCGGGCCTTGGGTATCCAATTACCGGAGGAATTTGCGGTTGCACTCCCCTTAAAAGAAGGGGGGTTCATGCAGTTGGGCACAACCCTGAAAGAGTGGACGAGTCTCGCGCCGCAGTGGCGACTGAATATTCCTGCCACATCGGATTACTCCATGTATAACGTATTTGGAGTGCTGGTAATGTTTTACCTCTTTAAGGTCATTCTGGAAGGTAGCGGCGGTACCGGAAATTATATGATCCAACGATATTATGCTGCCAAAAATGATAAAGAAGCAGGATTGTTATCCCTTTTCTGGACAGGCCTTCTTTCCTTCCGCTGGCCCTTTATTGCTGCATTGGCTATCTGGGGTATTTCTTTGGGAACACAAATTACAGACCCTGAAATGGTTTTACCAACAGTTGTATCGGCCTTGCCTATTGGTATAAAGGGTTTTTTGATTGCCGGCCTGATGGCGGCGGCGATGTCAACTTTTGACTCAACTGTAAATGCGGGTGCAGCCTATTGGGTGAAAGATATATACCAAAAATATATCAATCCGAAGGCAGATGAAAAGCGTCTTATGAGACATAGCTACGGTGCATCGATCTTAATTGTTGTTGTCGGACTATTATTAACCGTATTTATTAAAAATATTAATGAAATCTGGTCATGGATCACCATGGGACTCGGAGCCGGTCTCCTGATTCCACAGTTAGTACGTTGGTATTGGCATCGGGTTAACGGATACGGATATGCTATCGGAGTTTCTGCCGGTATGTTCACGGCAATACTTTGGAAAGTGTTCATGAAAGTGGGCATCATTCCGGATGCCTTGGCACCTGAATATTTCTCTTTCTTAATCGCTTCCCTCATGTCCCTTCTTGGTATTATTATCGGGACCTTGGCTACCGAAGCAACGGATGAAAAGACAACACAGAATTTTTATAATGTTACCCGTCCATTCGGTGCCTGGGGTAAATATAAACGGATGCTTCCGGAGATAACACAGCAAGCAATTAAAAAAGAGAATCACCGGGATATCCTTTCTGTTATCCTGGCCGTTCCGTGGCAACTAACCATGTTCATGTTCATGATGAATCTGGTATTTAAATCCTGGTCTCAGGCGTTAATACTCGGGTTGGTCTTTATCGCATTGAGTGTCGGATTGTATTTTACATGGTATCGTCACTTATCGACCGAAGTGAAAATCAATTAATCTTATCTACAACTAAATAAAAACCTCTCCGCCAGTTGGCGGAGGGGTTTTTTATTTTGTCTTCAAAAACTTGAGTCAAGAGTTTAGAGTTTAGAGTTTAGAAGTTTAGAGATTAATTCTCCATTATCCATTGTCCATTACTTGTCCGGCGTAGCCCGATTGTAATGAGAAGCGAAGACGGATCAATTACTTCTCCGTCTTCTTTTCTTTCGCTAGTATTTCATTTTTCAATAGCGATAAATTGGTGGGGATTACCGATATGGCAAAAAGGAAAATACCTGCTATCACAAGCCATCCATTACCATTTAATTGCAAAAAGTGATTGCCCCATCCCATGTGATCGAACAATATGCTGTTCGTAAAAACCGGCTGCCAGTTCGATGCAATAAAACTTTCCACAAGAAGATAAAAAGGCATAAGAACGATAAAAACAAGCGGTGTCATCCGCCCCATTGGATATATCTTGTTTGAGAGAAATAGCTTAACAATAATATAGGAAACGACAATACATATTAAGAATTGCGGGGAATACATAAAAAGCCAGCATCCAAACAGCACCCCAACAGAACCGCCGCCTTTGAAATGATAATACAGAGGATATCCGTGCCCATAAATTGCAGCAATACCGATTAAGACAGTAGCAATATAACCGGCATCCTCAAAGGGCAAAGCAAACCGGAAAACCGGATCTGTTGAAAAAAACAACCATTTAAACAATAGCATAATGGTCGCTCCCTTTAAAGAATCACCCAAAATTGTCAGAGTGCCCCATCCTTTTCCTACTTCTCGCATAACATTGGATGTTCCGGGGTTCCCGTTACCGACTGTCGTAATATCAATATCCTTACCAATCTTCGAAAAGATGCGGGCGTAACTGACACTTCCCGATAAATAGGCAATTATTAGACCAAGCAATAGTACGAGATAATACATTACGACCTCCAAACATTTTTAGATTAAATTATTCTAAGCCAACAAGCAGCAAGGCTGTGTGCTGACCACCGTAATGTACTGCCATCTCAACATCATCGTATTCGCCCTGGAGAACCGAGGACAAATTTTCTACATCTTCTTTCTGAACCCGGTCATTATAATAAAAACTGATAACGGAACGATCATCCGGATTTGTATCACGGACTGCTTTTAATACAGTATTTTCAAATATTTCATTTACCGCGATCACGTTTCCATTTATGATGGCGAAATAATGGTCAATCGGGATACGGATCCCGGCAAATCGGGAATTCTTGATACTTTTATAAACCGAAATACTGTCAACCAACTCCATGGAATCGGACATTTGACTCAGGTTTTCTTCCCAAGTCAAATTCTTGATAAAACCCATAATGGCAGCTATGCCTTGAATTACATTTTTACTGGGAAAAATTTTAACATGTTTTGATGTTTTTCTTTTTACCAATCGTATAGCAGGAATGATGTTCTTGTCATTTGCGAGAACAATAATTACCTCGTAAGGCATTTGATTTATATGGTTTAAAATATCGCCGGTTTTAGGAAGGTTCTTTCCGTAAACCAACACATCAAGATCGGGTTCAAATTCATGCAGAACCGAGCGGAAACCTTCTCCGGGTACCAGCGCAAGCACACCAATTTCATTTTCATGCCGAAAGTGCATCATATCTTCTTCAATCTGCTTCTGCATGTCTTCGATCTTCTTGTTTAGAATTTTGCCATAACCGGATAATTTATTGACAACATCATCCGGAGTATTGGTATGTACATGAAGTTTTATAATATTATCATTAACAAGAAGTGCGACACTGTCCCCCATTTCATTCAAATAGGATTCAATCTCTGCCTTTGATGCATCCTGTTCCCGTTCAATGGTCAGTTCAGTACAATAACGATTGTTGATTTGCATCAGTTCTTCCAAATTAGCATCCGCATCCGGCTCAAAACGATAATCGGCTTCTTTTTCAATGATTATTTTTTCACCGGTCAAACTACGTTTCATACCCTCAATAATAAAAACAAATCCGAGTGCACCGGAATCAACTACGCCAGCTTTTTTGAGTACGGGTAATTTATCCGGAGACCGGAAAACTTCATCACGACCTGAAATAAGTGCAAGTTCGAGGTGTTCAAGCACATCCATAGATTCAGCTTGACTCATTGCCTGTGCCATTGCCTCAAACACTGATAACATAGTACCTTCCATTGGATTTGAGACCGCTGTTTTTGAGATATAAAGTCCCTGATAAAATGCTTCTGTCAGGATATCCGGGGTTATTCGATCATATTTATGAACAATATCCGAAAAACCGCTAAAAAACTGTGAAAGAATAAACCCTGAATTACCACGACTATTAATAGTGGTCTCTTCCTGTAACAGGGCTAATATTGTTCCAATATCCTGCTCTTTGGAATTTTTAATCGCTTCGATCGCCGGCTCAAAAGTCAACAACATATTGACACCGGTATCACCATCGGGAACGGGAAAAACATTCAGATTGTCTATGGTATGGTAATTTGCTTTAAAATAGTCCAATCCCCCTTCAAGGGAACTAATAAATTTATCGATTTTCATGCATTATTCTTTTTTTATTACGTCCCAATTACATAGCCCATTTCAAAATAATCAGGGCCTAAGTGCGGCATGTGGGCAAATGTAGAATAGTTAATTTCAACATAAAGATCCCAGCCCATTTCTTCTGCTGCTGCTTCCAGCAGTTTTTTCATATATAAACATTCTTTATCATGATCATTCACGTAGGACATGGCTACGGTAAGTCGTTTACTGTTTTTTTCTTCCATCTGTGATTTGATTGTCACTAAAAAACGCGAGCAAGCCTGTTTAAAATTCCGGGCTTTTCCTACAGCTTTAATCACACCGGATGCGGGGGAAGATGAAAGCAAAGGAATAATACCCATAGCTGTAGCCATAACGGCTTTTGCCAAACTAACACGCCCACCACGGTGAAGATAAAACATATCATATAAAACACCTAAAACATGGGTGTTCTCCCGATTTTTTATTAAAATATCATAGCATTCATTTCTGCTCGCATTTTTGCCCTTTACTTCATTCAACATCGCCAGTAACTGAACACCAACACCACTAACCAAACTCATAGAATCAAAAGCTTTGACATCATATTGTGTGTTATCTCTTAATGCATTGTGCAAAGCATCGCGAGTAGCGCGTGTGTTGTTCAGACCCTGTGTAATTAGTAAAATCTCTTCATCTTTATCTTTTTCAAAGGCTTCTATGAATTGTTCTTTGGTCAGGCCAACCGTGGATGCTTTATTATTTTTGTCTCGCATTAATTCTATAAATTTTTCTTTTTCTTCACGCCAATTGGGCATATCCCAAGTTTGCGGGTAAACTTTTCCATTCATTAAAATGGGGTAATCAATCAATCCAAGATTTAGTTCTTTAATGCGCTCAGGTTCTAATTGACATGTGTTATCAATGATAATTTTCATTGTCATTCCTCCCGTTTTGCTTAAAGTATAAACAAAATATCAATTTAATGCTATAATTTTTCTACTAAGCAAAAAACGAAAGAACAGGTGTGGGAGTTTAAGAGTTTAGAGTTTAGAGTTTAGGGTTGGACTTCCTACAAAAAAGTGGACAAAAAGTTAAGCCACAAAACGTTGTTGAAATT
>JAUXEL010000148.1 GCA_030620575.1 Fidelibacterota bacterium | reverse complement strand
TACACCGATAATGGAAAAAATACCGATCACTACTCCCAGGAGTGTAAGAAAAGACCGTAATTTATTTTGTCGTATTGACGATTGCGCTGACCTGTATATTTCTAAAAAATCCACATTGCCTCCTTTATTCGTACCGCATTGCTTCAATAGGATCTAAGCGGGCTGCCTGGCTTGCGGGAACAATACCTGATATAATGCCGACTCCGATAGAGACGGAAATTGCAGTTATGACTAATCCAATGGACATGCTTGCAACAAAAAATTTGTTAATCACACCGACAAGCAGCATCGTTAATCCGAGTCCGATCATCCCGCCGATGAGCGCAATAATAACAGCTTCAAACAGGAATTGGATCAGGATCACCCATCGTTTGGCACCGAGTGCTTTGCGAATACCTATTTCTTTAGTTCGTTCTTTAACGCTGACAAACATAATATTCATAATGCCAATACCGCCAACCAATAAAGAAAGAGCCGCGATACCAATTCCAATAAGTCCTATAGTTGTTTTTATTTTGCCCAGCTCGTCTTCCATGGCTTCCTGCTGATTAATGGCAAAGTTGTCAGATTCCAGCGGCCGCAGTCCGCGCAATCCACGGGTAATATAATGCACTTCATCAACGGCAGCTTCCTTATTGGCTCCGTCACGTACCTTGAGTGAGATTGATAGCCACCAGCTGCGTCCAAATACACCCTTGCTGGTTTGATAAGGAATCACAGCCATATTGTCGATACTAAACATTCCAAATATCTTACCTTGTTCGGAAAACACACCAATAACCTTAAAATTTAGTCCGTTTATCTTTATTTTTAACCCGGTCGGATCATCAACATTGGGGAACAGGACCTTCTTTACCTCTGAACCAATAATGACAACGCGTGCTCTTTGTTCATCTTCAAGTTGCGTGAAATACCGTCCGCTTTCGATTTTGGCGACATCAATATAGGCAGATTGCCAACTTGCACATTTAAGATCAACCCCTTCACTGGAGCTTTCTTTATATGTCAGGGTTACCCGGCGGTTCGTTTCGACGCTGGCAAAGGAAATCGATTCCGCGCGTTTTGCTATTTTAGCGGCATATTCTTCCCTTATCTGTGGGCGGTTTCGAAATTCCCACCATTCAGTATTGCCCATAAACCAGGGAAATTGCTGTAGATATAAGACATCTTCTCCAAACATTCCCATGGTATCATCAAATACATTATCAATTCCGTTGATGGCTGTTCCCATCAGACTTACAGATAAAATACCAATAATAATACCCAGCATGGTCAAAAATGCCCGGCCTTTATTCTGGAAAACCGCCTTAAAACCTATTACAACGCTTTCATATAATTGATTAAACATAATTATTTCTTTTTGTTATCCTCGTTGATCTTCCCGTCTAACATATAAATCACCCGATCTGCCCGTTCAGCAATATCATGTTCATGAGTTACCAAAATAATGGTGTTCCCCTGCATATGCAGATCGCTTAACAATCCCATGATATCATGACCTGTTTTACTGTCTAAGTTTCCGGTAGGCTCGTCGGCAAGAATAATCGACGGATTATTTACTAATGCGCGGGCGACCGCAACACGTTGACGTTGACCCCCGGATAATTCATTGGGACGGTGATACATACGGTCAGCAAGCTGCACCTTTTCCAGTGTGGCTTTTGCCCTTTCAATACGTTCGAGTTTTGGCACACCGGCATAGATTAGCGGTAGTTCGACATTGTGCAATGCCGTCATACGCGGAAGCAAATTGAAGGTCTGAAATACAAATCCGATTTTCTGATTCCGAATATACGCTAACTGATCATCACTCGCAGTATCAAATAAGTTACGGTCTTCTTTATGAATAGACATTCCATCAAGTTCATAGCTTCCTTGGGTCGGAGTATCTAAGCATCCGATAATGTTCATAAGTGTGGATTTTCCGCTTCCCGAAGGACCCATAACGGAGAGATATTCATTTTTTTCAACATCAAGATCAACTCCGTTGAGAGCATGAACATTAACTTTTCCGATATGATATATGCGATAAATATTACGTAATTTTAATAGCAACATGATATATCCTTTTCCTTAAGCTATATTACTTCTTTTTGCGTTTTTTCTTCATATCATCGATATTTTTCACATCGGTACCGGTCTGAAGATCAAAGGTCAGTGCTTGATGGTTTCCGATAACAATGACATTGCCAGTATCCAGTCCACTGAGAACCTCAAAGTAGTCCTCGCTGTTAATACCCAGTTCAAGCGGAATAGCACGAACAGTATCTTCTGCCACGACAAAAACGACTTCAAGCAGTTCCGGTTTTTCTTTTGTGTCCAAATCAATTTTTTTGACTTTATCTTCCGGTCGTACGGTAACCGCACGAATGGGAACAGCTATTACATTTTCTTTCCGGTCAGTTAAAATTTCTACTGTTGCATTCATTCCTGAACGTATTTCATCCGGAATGTTGAGCATTTTCACTAAAACCTTAAAGTTTGTTACGGCATTTTGGGTACCTGCACCGGTAGTTGATGCCAATTGTGAAATTTCCGTTATAATACCCGGAAAAGTTTGTTCGGCAAGCGCATCAATTTCGATATCAACTGAGTCACCGCGGGTAACACGGACAATATCATTTTCATTGACATCCACTTCTACTTCCATACCGGATAGATTGGCAACAGTCATTACAATATCCGCCTGAAAGGTGGATCCCATCGCAATTTCTCCCTGCTCTTTTCTCAGCCCGATAACGGTTCCGTCAATGGGCGCAACCAAGGTGGTTTTTCGTAAGTTGTCTTCTGCCTGTTTTGATCGGGCAATTGCTTGTTCAAGTGCGGCAACTGCCTGTTCATACTGCGATTTTGCCTGATCATATTGTGATTCACTGTAATTGTTTTCTTTATACAGTTCTTCTGCCCTTTTGTATTCTTTTTCGGCAACATATTTTGCGGACAGGCGTGAACGATAAGAAGATTGGGCCTGATCAACTTCTGCTTCATAAATAACTTTATCCAGTTGGGCAAGTATTTCACCTTTTTTAACTTCCTGCCCTTCCTCAACATGTAGTGATATAATTTCTCCGGATACGTTTGCTGAGATATTTACCTTAATTACGGGTTGCACGTAGCCGGCTGCATATACTTTCGATTCGATGGTATGCAGGCGTACTTTTTCCATTTGTACACCAACTGCTTTTTTGTTGTCCTGTTTGAGTGTAAAAAACAGAAATACTGCCAATACAACAACCATGGATATAATGATGATAAGTTTCTTCTTCATGTTTTTTCCTATTTTTTATTGATTAATTTATGTATTTCCGATTCTACCATTTTGCGGGAATACTGCGCTTCAACTAATGAACTTTCTGCACTCAGGACGGAAATTTGCGCCTGCATTCTGTCTAAAATCGTCACTTTTCCAAGTCGGTACTGTTGATTGACAATTGAGAAATCACGCTGTGCCGATTCAAGCCGGCGTTTGTTAATATCGATCATTGCGGTATAGGTCTCAAATTGCGTATAATAATTTCGCAATTGCTGTTCAAGCAACCGCAAAGTATTGTCTAAAGTAATACGTGTCTGTTCTAATTCCAGCTTTTTCTGTTGTACGTTTTCACGCCGTGATAACCCGTTAAACAGGGTCCAGCTTGCGGAAAGATTGACGCTGTTTGTGGGAGTAAACAGAGGATCAAAGGTGTTTGTATAGCTGTATTGTCCCGATAAACTCGGCAAATAAGCCTCTTTGGATGTATTCAGAACAACTTTGCTGATCTGCTCCTGTAATTGCGCAGATTCGTAATCCGGATTCCGTTTAAGCATCATATCCCGGGCAATGTCATATCCGGGAATATCAATATTATCTACATCTACATCGGCAACATCAAATATTGTATTGGCGTCACGACCCAGTAAAACATTCATCAAACGAAGATAGCTAATGTAT
>JAUXEL010000139.1 GCA_030620575.1 Fidelibacterota bacterium | reverse complement strand
ATTATTCGCCCCTACGTGTATTCATAGTATTATTTCTCATTCCCATGCCTAAACATCTCAACAAATCCCATGCAGGATACATTAAGTATTGTTTTTTGGCATAAGGAGATTTCTCCGCCCCGATTAAATCGGGACTGCGGTCGAAATGACAGGCTTATTTATTCTTTGAGTCTTTGTGTTACTTTGTGTCTTTGTGTGAGGTAACCATTCACTATTCCATTCGTCGCGTTCTTAACATCATTTAGAACACACTGTGTATCTTGTTCATCAATTTCTACAATAACAGTGACATGTTCACCAAAATCCTGATCGAGTAAAATAATATGATATTGATTTAATGTGCGCATGATAATCGGGTGATGCTCATAAGAACAGACAAACCGGATTTTATCCCCAATTTCCATCGTTTTAATTTTTGCAATGTTGAGGGTATCGGATGCTGACGTGCCATATGCCCGGATCAATCCTCCTGTACCCAATTTGGTTCCTCCGAAATATCTTACTGATACAACGAGAATATCAGTCAAACCTAAACGAGTAATAGCGTTGTAAATAGGTTTTCCTGCTGTGCCGGAAGGTTCGCCATCGTCATTATAGCGGAATGTCATATTTTTACCGTATCCAAGTTGCCATGCGTAACAATGATGAGTTGCATCATAATAGGTTTTCCGGATATCACGTAAAAGAGTATCGATAGATTCTTTATCACCGACCGGGAAGGCGAATCCCAGAAATTTGCTTCCTTTTTCTGTAAATTTACTTTTACCCGGTTTAGATATAGTCTGAAATTTCATTTTAACAGCATATTATTTAAAGTACGTAAGTTTTCTGCTTATAACCGTATCATCGAGATACATAACCAAAATATATATCCCGCTTGAAAGCGTTTGAGGAAGAGAAGATATCGACAGGGTATGCATCCCGGCAAGCAGTTCCTCTGCACCTAATGTCCGCGAGTAATATTGTTGTCCTCTCAGGTTATACAAGGCAAGTTTTCCGGTTCCGATATCCTCAACTAAGATATAATCGATATTGCAGGTTTGTCCTGTAGACAGAGGGTTTGGATATAATAAAGAGATAAGATCCGATTGTATAGGAGTAAATGTGAAACTTCCAGTGACATCATCCTGATTTGATCCGATAGTAATGATACATTCCGAATATTGTTCTCCACTGATAATAGTGTTATCGGTATCATAGACATGGCTGGATGCATTATTTATGCCTATGATATTTGCGTGAACACCGGCAGGCAATTGAGCATTAAACAGCAATGCCTGGGGCGGTAATCCCGTTACTTTGTAATAACTTGTCATGGGAGAGGCAGGCAGGCTGATATTCGCAGACAGTGTTGTGATAATATTATCAGGATAATTATTAAAAGAGATTGTATTTAATTCAGCAGCATCATCAAAAGAATAATCAAAGTTTTCAGCGGTATAAGGGCTACAAAATACTTGTGCAGTTCCCCATGTACACAAAGCTTCTTCGAATGTTGTTCCATATGCGGTTAAAACAGAATCAATGGATTCCAATGCGGGATTATCAAGGATACCATTCCATATCGCATGAATGATATTATTATCTACTGTGGAATACCGTGCATTAATATAAAGATTAAACCCCACATTATTGTAATACAGATTTGTGTTATCCAGAGCATAATTCCATCTCTGCGTATAATAATTAACATAACTATGATAATCGTTAACCTCCGGATACATGTATTCCTCGAACCATACCGATGACATTTCAAAATAAAAATAATCTATATAGCGGTAGATATATCCTAATTGAAAAACATGAAATAATTCGTGAGCACAGGTTACTTTCAATCCGTTTAAACCCGGGGTGTAATATATTGAGGAATCCTCCAGATTTGAACTTAGTTTTATATAGCTCGTCCAGACATTGGGTTCAATTTGTTGTTCCAGTTGAGTCTCACCGTAGTTGTAGAAATTGTGAAAGTATATATCAATTTCCGGTGATTCGATGTTGTCAATAGGAGGCGTATCAAATTCCAACGAATCACGCAAAACGCTATACGATGCCTCAAGGTATTGTGCGGCGCTATAAACAAAATCCGGCACCAGCGGATCAAAGATATAGGATTGAGGAACTGCGTGACTTCCACTGTTATCATAATGAATAATAAAATGACCGCCCAAAGAAACATAGCTTGTGTCACGTTGCGGCCGGGCAGTAGGAATTTGCGTGTTAAAAGGTTTTAATATGCGATTTGCTTCCATGATATTCGCGGGTTTCGCAAATAAGAAAGAGGACAAAACAAAGAAGATGAATACCGTTAGCAGCCAAAAATGTTTTTGGGAATAGCGAGAACATAAAATATGATATAAAGAATTCACTTTTTCACGGACTTATATATTAATGCATTAAAGCAATGATTCAATGGCGTTTCCAAGCTGGAGAATACGCGCCTCTTCATAGAGATTTCCCATAATCTGCATCCCGATTGGCAGTCCCTTTTCTGAATGTCCAATGGGAACAGAAAGTCCAGGAATGCCGGCAATATTAGTCGAGACGGTAAAAACATCACTCAAATACATACTAATAGGATCATCAAGATGCTCTCCGAGCTTAAACGGAGGTGTCGGACAGGTAGGCAGTATAATCGTATCGACTGTTTTCAGTGCTTTTTGAAAATCTTCATATATTAAATGGCGCACCTTTTGTGCGCGAGCATAGTAGGCATCATAATATCCGGAGGAGAGCACATATGTCCCCAGCATAATTCGGCGTTTTACTTCAGGGCCAAAGCCATGCTCCCGGTTAATGGAGTAAAAATCATTGATAGAATCCACCTTTTCACTATGGCGTATACCATAACGGACCCCGTCAAAACGGGCAAGATTGCTGGATGCTTCGGCGGTTGCAAGAATATAATATACCGCGATGGAATACGATAGATGCGGTAAAGAGATATCGGTTATTTTTTTTCCGTTTTTCTTAAGGATATCAATAGTATGCTCGAAAGTTGCTCTTACATCAGGATGTACTCCATCGTTTAAGAGATGAAATGGCACACCGATGGTTTTTACTGTATCCCGATCCAGGTTGCCGACATAATCATCCACCGGAACATCAGTAGATGTGGCATCGCGTTCATCCTTACCGGCAATGACCTGAAGTAATTCTGCTGACTGTTTTACAGTCCGCGTAATGGGTCCAATTTGGTCTAATGACGATGCGAATGCGGTTAATCCGTAGCGGGAAACACGTCCATAAGTGGGCTTTAAACCGACTACACCGCAGAATCCGGCAGGTTGGCGGATAGAACCGCCGGTATCGGATCCCAGAGCATGATCAGTTAATCCCGCTGCAACGGCTGCTGCGGAGCCGCCGCTGGATCCACCGGGTACATATTCCGGATTTACCGGATTTTTGGTTGCTCCCATTGCTGAATGCTCCGTTGATGATCCCATGGCAAATTCATCCAGATTTGCTTTTCCGACGATGATCCCGCCGGCTTTTTTTATTTTTTCAATCACAGTCGCATTATAGGGGGAAATATAATTTTTTAAAAAAGCACTTCCACAGGTATTGGGAAGTCCTTTGACATTTATATTGTCCTTTATTACGATCATGATATCCGATAAACTGCCTTTTACTGCGGATTGCTCGCGGACATGATCTTTCAGCCAAGATTCGTCCACCGTTATCATGATGTTTAAATTTTTAGTTTCGTTGTATCGTTTCAGAAAATCAGAGATAGAATGCGCCATGATATCCTCATTATGTTACCGTACAAATCGCAAAATATAATAACCGACCAAGACGCCGATCACGCTTAAAAAATTTATATGAATGCGAAAACCCAGTGATAATTCAATAAAATATAGATTTAAAGTAAAAGTATTGAACCCGATGGGAAAATTTACTGAGAAAAAGTCCTTTACGGGACCTACGGGCAATAGATTAGCAAAGAGATGTCCTAAGGCACCTCCGATAATTGCCGCGATGAGAATAATGCCGATAACCCGTCCGATTTTTGATGCATATCTGGCCATAGAAAATCCCTTATGCTGATGACCGGTCCCCTGAAAAAGAGAAATGATCATATTGTGATAAATAAAAAACACATTATTTCACAGGTAAATATAACACTTCAAGTACAAAGTATAAAGGCAAAAGATTAAAGTTAAGATTCAAGAGACAAGAAACAAACTTGTCCTCCATAGGCCCGATGGTTCGGGGGATCAGTATCTGCATTAATGGATGGGCTAATATAAATTGAGATCCCGGGTCTTAGCTCTGCCCCCGAAAGATCGGGGCTATGGAGGACAAGTTTGTTTCTTGAATCTTGTTTCTTGAATCTTGTTTCTTGTTTCTTGAATCTTGTTTCTTGAATCTTGTTTCTTGTCTCTTGAATCTTAACTTTAAT
>JAUXEL010000001.1 GCA_030620575.1 Fidelibacterota bacterium | reverse complement strand
TTATAAGTTCCGGCGATAAAATCTTTTATATTCACAGAATCCACCCCTTTTATTATACGATAATGCAATATAACTATAATATAACAATTTTTATTATAGGTGCAATATGTATTTTATAGTAATGGGCAATAAAATATAATAAGACCATCAAAATCATAAAAATGAAAGCCAAAATATAATAAATTAGCTCTGAGACGCACCATATTATAGGATTAGCCCATAATGTATAATAATAAAAATTATATTATACCTTCATGAAGCGCAACAGAAAAATGTTAATACTGTCAACACGATGACGGAATTAACAAAATCGATACGATTTGAGTGCAAGATAAAAGAATAAAATCAAAAGATTAAAGAAAGACCGTCGAATTGTCAAGCTGTCGAGTCGTCGAGTTGTCGATGGAAATTCAATATTTTAACAAATTTTAATCTTTAACCCTCAACCTCAACCTTGACCTTGATTGATACGATATGATACGATGGGATACAATAATGATTCGAAAGGAAATAGGGTGTTTGATGTCGCATATTTTCACAACCCGTCCCAATTATTTTGTTTTCGGTGCATAACATTGCGTTTTTTGTTGTTTTTCAATATATCCGGAAGATCATCTGCCGGGCGGGAGCAAATTAACGCAGATGGGAAAGGAGGCAATTGTAGGGAACAGGCATGCCTGTTCCTTACGACGCCAATATTTTACCACCAAGCATATATTTTCCTATGAAAGATTTGCAACAGCCCCAGCGGGGTTAAATAAGCTCTATTTAGTCATCCGTTATTTTCAACTGTGGCGGATTACGCCGGACAAAGTTTACAATAAAAGAACAAAGTCGCTTCGGAAGAGTAAACCCTCCTTTGCTCCCCGAAGGAAAGACTTCACAAAGCCCCTCCTTTGGAGGGGTTGGGGAGGTCGACAAAATATACAAAAGCTGATGCGGCAAGGAAAGAGAGTTGAGATCCCGGATCTTCGCTGCGCTCGTCCGGGATGACGCGAGGGGGATGGATTATGTAGGTTATTTTCCGACCGGTTGTCTTTCTTGTTCTTTTTCTTAGCCTTAACCTTAATCTTACACCTTAAATCTTCTTTGTGTCTTTTCTTACTCCGTGCCTTCCGTCTTCGTCCGCCTAAAAGGGCGTGACTACGCCGGACAAGTCGTGTGAGGTTTTTTCTCCATGAAAGATTTGCAACAGCCCCCAAATTTTAATAAAATAGAGCATGAAAATAACGACCGTATTTTTAGACCGTGATGGTGTACTGAATGTGAATAAATCCGATTACCTTCTTCATGAAGAAGATGTGTCTATTCACGAAGATGTTCCCGCAGCAATAAAACGACTCACAAAAGCGGGAATTCAAATTATTATCGTCAGCAATCAGGCCGGCATCGGCAAAGAATTGATCACCCGTCGTACCGCGGAAGCGATTTTCGATAAAGTGATTTGCGGATCAGAAGCTAATGGCGGTCATATTGACGACTACTATTATTGTCCGCATACCCCCGATGAAGGTTGCAACTGCCGGAAACCGGGAATTGGCATGTTTGTTCGCGCCAAACTTGAACATGATATTATTATGGAAGAATCTGTATTCGTGGGTGACGGTTTTGGCGATGCGCAAGCGGCGAAACATTTAAAGATCCCGTTCTATCTTGTTGATCAGGGCTGGGGACCGGTCACAAAAGTCAAATGTGATGCCGGAAATATTCCTTATATCCCGGTCAAAAATTTAGGGAACGCAGTGAAAGATATTATCAAACGAAACAAAGGATAAAATATGAAGATTTGTGTATTGTTGGGTGGAGCGTCTCCGGAGCGGATAGTATCACTGCACAGCGGAACGGCCATTGCGAAGGCATTGAAAAGCATGGGACATGATGTTCTGTTTTTAGATCCCGCTACGCCGCTTTGCGATATGGACGCTTTTCGCAAAAATCTGAATATGATCTCCATGGAAAACATGGATTTTGAAACCATGTCAAAACTTCGTGATCATTATTTTATTAATCATATCCCTTATCTAAAGAAAGAAAATGTCAAACTGGTATTTAACGCGCTACATGGTGAAAACGGTGAAAACGGCGTGATTTCCGCGGTGCTGGATATGGCCGGTATTCCCTACACAGGTTCCGGTTTTGAAGCATCCGCCATTGCCATGGATAAATATAAAACCAAGATTTTGGCACGATCCGTGAATGTGAAATGTGCTGACGGCGAATTACATCATATTCCCATTCATCATCCCGATACGGTTTCATTTCCCCTGATTGTCAAACCCAATAATTCCGGATCATCTATGGGACTTGCGGTTTTTCTTGAGGAAGCCGATCTTTACGAAGCCACTTCAGAAGCCTTAAAATTTAGCGATGAAGTAATTATTGAATCCTATATCCCCGGCGAAGAATATAATATTCCCGTCATTAAAGGTGAGGCCTTCCCGATCGTTAAAGTAAATCCGCACGGCGTGAATGATTACAAAGCAAAATACATGGGCGATAAAACCGAATACACCGTTCCGGCCCCATTGGATGATGCAAGCACAAAGTCCATGCAAGATTATGCCGTAAAGGTGTACAAGGTATTGGGACTCAAAAACTATGCCCGCATTGATTTTCGCATGACGCCGGATAAGGAAATTTATTTATTAGAAGCCAACACACTTCCCGGTATGACGGCCACCAGCCTGGTTCCAAAATCAGCAAAGGCGATTGGCATTGGATTTCCGGAATTGCTGAAGATAATAATTGATGATGTGTTAAATTCATAATCCATGCAGAATTAAAATACATGTACGGAACAGGCATGCCTGTTCCCTACATTAATTCAATTGTTCTTTCCCATTGCATATTTATTCATTATTTTCTGATGAAAAATAAGGATATCAAATGGCTCTGCGATTTTACAATACCATGACACGTAAAAAAGAAATTTTTACTCCGATCCGTCCCGGGAAGGTCGGTATGTATAATTGCGGTCCGACCGTTTATAATTATGGACATATTGGAAATTTCCGCGCCTACATGTTCGAAGATCTACTGAAACGCTATCTTAAATTTAAAGGTTACGAAGTCACGCAAGTCATGAACATTACGGATGTAGACGACAAGATCATTAAAAAATGCACAGAAACAAATACCGGCATTCATGATTATACCGATATATACAAGGAATCGTTTTTTGCGGATCTGGATACTCTGCACATTGATAAAGCGGAGGTCTTCCCCGCGGCAACGGAGCATATTCCCGAAATGGTGGACTTGGTAAAAAAACTGCAGGAAAAAGGATTAGCCTACAAAGCAAACGACGGAAACATTTTCTTCAAAATATCTGCTTTCCCCAATTACGGAAAACTGCAGCGGTTGGATATGGCAAATATGAAACCCGGTACGCGGGTGGATGACGATGAATACAGCAAAGAATCAGTCAATGATTTTGCACTTTGGAAGGCGTATAAGCCTGAGGATGGAGAAATTTATTGGGACACCGAAATTGGCAAAGGTCGTCCGGGCTGGCATATTGAATGCTCGGCAATGTCCATGAAATACCTCGGTGAAACCTTCGATATTCACACCGGCGGCGTTGATAACCTGTTTCCGCATCATGAAAATGAGATCGCGCAAAGCGAAGGCGCGACCGGCAAACCTTTTGTGAATTACTGGCTACATTGCGAGCATCTGCTTTGGGGCAACAGTAAAATGAGCAAATCATTGGGGAATATTATCTATATTAACGGGCTGATTGAAAAAGGTTATTCCCCGGCAGCTATTCGTTACGTGTTGCTCTCCACGCATTACCGCCAGAAATTGAATTTTACACTCGAGGTACTTGACGCTGCTGAAAACACGCTAAAACGCTTTGACGACTTCCTTTTTGAGTTGGATCATGTCAAAAAAGGATCACTGTCAGCCACAGTAAAAAAAGCAGTGAAAACCATGCTGGAAAAATTTGAAACCTCTATGGATGACGATTTGAATATCTCACCTGCTTTGTCGGCTGTCTTTGACGGTATTCGCAATATCAACCGTATAAAACTGGGAACACCCCTGACGGAAAGCGATAAAATAGAAATTATCACAGCATTACAACGTGTTGATGGTGTTTTGGGTGTCATATTTTATCGCTCAAAAACTTCCGTTAAAGTTGACGAGAGCTTTATCCGGGAAAAAATTGCCGAACGAAATGCCGCACGCGCAAACAAAGATTGGGCATTAGCGGATAAGATTCGAGATGAATTAGATGCCATGGGCGTGGAATTACTCGACCGTAAAGACGGAACTGGATATAAGATTAAATCTTAATTAAACCACGATTAAATTCAACCTATCATCTTAATCTTGCTCGCGGTGGTGAATCCGTTAGCTAACGGAGTGGCATGGTTTCAGGATCTCTCAGTTTATCACGATGCAGAAAATGATTCAAAGCAATAAACTAAAAAGAAATTTCAGGATATCTTCTCCTTCTTTTCTTTGCTGTCCAAAGAAAAGAAGCAAAAGAAAGACAGCCGCTGTACCTCCTTTGGCTAAAAATTCTCTTCGTTCGCTAAAATACAAGAAAGGTTTCGCAAACTCAACCCCTGCATTTTTAAACGCTCACTCATCAGATTTTCTTAACGCGTCGGAGCTAAGGCGGCACCTGAATATTTTGACTGAATTGTTATAGTTACTTAACTTTTGCCTTTATACTTTATTCTTTTGTCTTGAATTATCAATTCTCCTTTGTCAATTGTCAATTAATAAATAGATTACCACATGATTTTTCCCACAAACAAAAATGAAATGAATAATTTAGGTTGGGATCAATGTGATGTTATCATCGTCAGCGGCGACGCTTATGTTGACCACCCGTCTTTTGGCACGGCAATTATCGCACGGGTTTTAAAGGCAGAAGGGTATAAAGTCGGAATTCTTGACCAACCCGACTGGACATCCCCCGACGAAGCCATGCGCTTAGGCGCTCCGCGCCTTTGCTTTGCCGTCACGGCAGGAAATATCGATTCCATGGTTGCCCACTATACCGTAAACCATAAAAAACGCAGAGAAGACACCTATACACCGGGCGGCAAAGCCGGCAGGCGGCCAAATCGGGCAAGTATTGTTTACACCAATATGTTGCGTGCGGCATACAAGGATATACCCGTTATTATTGGCGGTATCGAGGCCAGCCTGCGGCGCATGGCACATTACGATTATTGGAGCAATAAAGTCCGACGCAGTATCCTTATCGACAGTAAAGCGGACATTCTTATCTACGGTATGGGCGAATTGCCGATCAAGGAAGTAGTGAACCGGCTTGCAAAGGAAGAAACAATTCGGAATATTCAGAACGTTCCCGGGACGGTCTGCCGGGTTAAAGATCAAATTCCCGACAGCATTGAATTACCCTCATTCGAAACGGTACAGCAGGATAAAAAAGCCTTCAACGCCATGACACGTTTGCAATACGAAAACCGGGTTTTTCCTTACGCAAAAACATTGTACCAACAGCATGGTGACCAACTGCTTTGCATCAATTTTCCGGCAAAACCCATGAGCCGAAAAGAACTTGACGCGCTATATGCACTGCCATTTACGCGGGAACCGCATCCAAAATATAAAGAAAGTATTCCCGCTTGGGAGCAAATAAAAAATTCCATTACCGCGCATCGCGGGTGCTTTGGGAATTGCACTTTTTGCGCGATCACCTTTCATCAAGGTCCGCGCATACAGAGCCGCAGCAGTGAATCCGTATTAAGCGAAATTCGCGAGCTGACAACGAAATCCTGGTTCAAGGGGACAATAAGTGATATTGGCGGACCCACAGCCAATATGTACGATATTACCTGCAAAATAGGCGGTTGCAAAGAAATGAACTGCCTGTACCCGGAGATATGCAAACACCTCATTATCGGAGGTCAAAAAAAATACGTCCAATTATTGAAAGATGCCGCCTCACTTCCGGGAGTTAAACATGCTTTTATTGCCTCCGGTCTGCGGCACGATCTTGCGCTTGCCGATTTATCCGCAATGGAAACTATGGTAACACAATTTACCGGAGGACATTTAAAAATAGCTCCGGAACATCTTGTAGATGATGTTACGCGGATAATGAATAAACCGGAAGGACGTTTATATTTTCAATTTCTTGAAAAATTCCGGGAATTTTCACGTAAGGTAAAAAAGAAACAATATATTGTTCCGTATTTTATATCCGGTCATCCGGGATGTACCGATAATATGATGCTGGAACTTCGAAAACAACTCAAGAACAGCAATCATAAATTACAGCAAGCCGCGGATTTTTATCCCACGCCTATGACCATTTCCACAGCCATGTATTATACCGGGTATCATCCGCTGACTGGAGAGAAAGTTCATGTTCCTAAAACAGAAAAAGAGAAGCAAAACCAGTTTGGGATGATGATGTGGCATAGGAATACAAGATTCAAGAGACAAGACCCAAGAAACGAGTAATATTTACTCAAAAGCAAACTTGTCCTCCGAAGCTCCGAATAGGAGCGTAGGGGGAAGGCAAAAGTAAAACTTGTCCTCCGTAGTCTTGACGTAGGAGGAAGGTAAAAGATAAAAGTAATTGATATTAATGTTACGTGTAGGGAACAGGCATGCCTGTTCCTTTTTTATATACCATAAGAATAATCGAAAAATTGAGAAGTCGAAAATATAATATTTACATCTATACCCCCACACCCCACACTCCGAACCCCGAACTCCGAACCCCGAACTCCGAAACTCTCACACCAAATTAGTGATGCATGTCACACTCAAAATATCCAGATTGAATAATTGAATCATTCGATGTAATCTTTATACAAAATGATCGGGACGAAATTCAAATATATTGTTTTATTTATCGCGTTTTTTGCGGTGGCTGATGCTGCTGTTTGGCATATTGAAGATTTAATAAACTGCAGTTCGGACGGGCAGATCCCGGATAAACATAATCCCTTGTCGTGCATAGTAAATCCCGCGGTGTTTCCAGATACACTATGTTTTGTAAGCGGATGGTCGTCCTGCTTTTCGGGTTTCGGGATACATGAAGGTTTGATATATGTGGGACTACCGCGCATATCTTTTACTTTTATTAGCCAATATCATCGCCTCATGTCGAACCATGCTGTTACTATTGCATTTCCCGTACTGCAGGAAAATCACATTCATGCCGGACTTCAAATACACTACGGTATGTCGGTAATTCCAGATATTGAGACAATTCACAGCGGTTCATGTTCCGGCGGGATTTTAGTGTTTCCGCATCCTCAATGCACTATTTCATTGCTAACCCGTTATGACATGACATTTCTGCAAGACGAAACGTATCGACTATTCGAACCGCTTACCGGCGTTTCTGTTACATACTCCCCGCATTCTACACTTACAATGGTTGGCGGATTGCAAAAACGCGAGCATTTGCCATGGCAGGGATTTGCCGGACTTGTTTACCGTCCCTGGGATATGTTTCAGGTTTCAGTCTTGTATGAAATATCAAGTGGACAACTAAAGATGAATTTGCAGTTAGCGCTAAGACGTTGGAGTACAAATGAATGTATCAACATCCACCCGTATCTTGGGATGTCGCAAGGGATATTTATCGGTTATGCGTATTAATTACATACTCCCGATAATATTGCTTCTCATAGTTATGTTCTTCGCGGGAATTGCAAATGCGCAAGATTCACTGAGTTTTCCGGAATTGATGTCCGCCCGCTATTTTGAAGAGTCTGAAATTCGCGCGTTAATTCGCAGTCGCATAACACTGAAAAATAGTGTCAGTTATAAAAATACTATTGTGATCGAACGTCAGCCCCTTACATTATATTACCGAAATACCGGAGAGGAAAATGATCCGGAACAGGTATTTTCTTGCGCATTTCAGTCGCGCTTTATTCAGGCAGGCATCGGCCGGGGGCGTCCGCATATTGCGCAGGGCGTCATTTTAGGCAATACCATGATGCGCTTTTCGCCGGATCCGCTTGCTAATTTCAGGATGGGCACTTCGCGGTTGAAAATAAAAAATTATGAATATTATCCGTCCTTGTATTATCTGGGTTTACATATAAAAGATGTATCATTATCCGTTTTCCGGTATGACGGCATTTTCTCTGCGATAGGACAAATACGCCGGGAAAATATACAAGCAGGTTTGGCAATTTATGGATTGGATAATCCGGTTTGTGAATCATGGACAACATACCGCGGGCAGGTATTCAGGGGGGCAATTAATGGATCAATAACATTCTCCGGATTGAATCATATTTCTGCGGATGCGCTGATATCACATTCACCCTTCCGCTGGCATTTTGGAGCAATACGGATAGGCTCTTCTTTTGTTGAATACGATGCAGACAGCAAATGGGGCACGGGGCTAACTCCGGGAAGTATTGGATTTATTGGCGGGATAATATTCTCCCCGGGAAAATGGAAAATTCGCGGAACGGCATATCATATTTATCACGCTCAACGACATGAAAAACGTCTTCTGCTTGATGCATTATATCGCAAATCACCCTGTGAGATAGGAATAAGTTATATACAGAAAGAACTCAACAAACTAAATCCAGGCAAGATATTTCCTTACGTGCCGGAATGGCAGAAAACAGAAAGCGGAATACTTAAAACCCGCATAAAAATAAAAATTAATGAAACGCTAAAACTCGATACACAAATACAAGCGGATATATTAAAGGGCAACGCTTTTTCGGTTTTGTGTCGACTGACTTATCGCAGCGGGAATCATATATTACGCCTACAGTCCACATACGGCCGAAGCGATGAAACTATATTGTACCTTCTGCGTCCGATGAATTACAACAGATATCTCATCCAGCGCGTAGCAACGGAAACAGCCAGATATATTGACTTAGTATATTCCTTTATGCTCGGAACATTTCGATGCAGTATTTTAATGAACAATGACGGCATTGCGGGTGAAATAGAAATGCGAATGAAATAGCATCTAAAAACTTACCTGTGGTTAAAACCCCATCTTTTTTAAGCTTTTCATCCCCGAAATATCGGGGTAGCGCAGAAGGAATCAAGATAACAATTTCGAACTGACTTCTGCTTACTTCATACTCTCTTATTTCTGGCGGCTTTCATGAAAGCGCTAACATTTTCTTCTGGAACTTCCGGAGGAAGGTCACAGCCCGTACTTAAAATGAAGTTCGGCACATTCTCCATGGAATCCAAAAGCTTCTCGACATCTTGCCGAACATCATTCGGTGAACCCGACATGATCTTTCCGGTGGGACATAAATTACCGATCAATACAATTTTTTCATCAATGACTTTTGCGGCCTTGGTGAAATCAACATCCGAATCTAAGCTGAGAGCATCCACGCCGGAAACATTCATTTCCCCGAGAAGATGTTCAGTATTTCCGCAGACATGCAAAATTGCGGCGACATCATGTTCATGACAAAGCACTGTAATCGGATTTACATATTCAAGAGCAAATTTTCTGAATAAATCCGGGCTTAACATCATGGCACTGGGATCAAGGACTGCGACCATTTGTGCTCCGGATTCAATGAGAAGGCGCGTATAATCCAAAATCTTTTCACGGCACATTTGGCAGAGTTTATGAAAATCTTCCGGATCCGCGAGGGCCTGTATCGCAGCATTTTCCGTACCCATGATCAGGCCGGCCAGCGTATAAGGGCCGGTCACGTAAGCAGCACGCAGGGTATTTTCGGGTAATTCTTTTTTCATACGCCGCAGTGTTTCGGCATAGGAT
The DNA here is from genome assembly GCA_030620575.1 of Fidelibacterota bacterium. Taxonomy (GTDB): domain Bacteria; phylum Fidelibacterota; class Fidelibacteria; order Fidelibacterales; family Fidelibacteraceae; genus M50B103. The sequence goes on along the minus strand of JAUXEL010000001.1, from coordinate 25,942 downwards.
TGGAGACGGCCATCATCAAGGATATTGATGTTTTCAAGCACGGAGAGGTCTCGTTCCATTTTATAATCCATTCCTGCAACCGTAGCGGCTTCAAAAGGTGGAAAATACGTCTCTCTTCCCAAGGCATTTGCTTCTACTGAGAGATCCATCAAGGTAAAGATCACATCCGGAGACCAAATTTTCTGTATCCGGCGTATGACTTTCATATGTTCTTCGGCATTTTGCTGTGCAAGCTTGATCGTGGTTCCCGCAGCTTTGACTGCCGGAAAACCAAGCAAGGGAGCTACAATACGTTCACCCTTATTGAATTTTTCTTTTGCTGTTTTCGATAAATTCATTATGATTTATTTCTTATTTTGCATGCGGTAAATACTGAAATATCGCGATAGAGTTTTCTCTTTCTTGTAATGTCATACAATTACATTGGATACCTTAATAAAACACCCTAAAATAAATAATATTCTCTGTGAAATAAAGAAAAATACCAATATTCTTTCAAACAATGGAACTTACGGACATCCCGGTAATAAATACTGTGTCAAACGCAAATCACTTTGCTTCACTCAAATTTAGGATTAAATTAATTAGATGACTGAAAACACAAACAAACGTGCAATTTTATGGGTGGATGACGAGATACATCTTCTTCGTCCGCACATCATGTTTCTTGAAGAAAAAGGCTATGAAGTCAAAACGGCGACCAATGGCGTGGACGCTCTTGAAATTATCAAGCATGAATATATTGCTGCCGCGCTGCTGGATGAAATGATGGATGGACTTGACGGATTGGCAGTGCTGGAACGTATCCGGAAGCTCCGTCCGGAAATGCCGGTCATTATGATCACTAAAAACGAAGAAGAATCTCTGATGGAGGATGCTATCGGGAAAGAAATTTCCGATTATCTTACCAAGCCCATTAATCCTTCACAGGTTCTTTTAAGTCTGAAAAAAAACTTAGACAGTGTCGATATTGCGCGGGATGCGCGCGCGAAAGAATTTATGGCATTTTACAGGGAAATGACCATGAAGCTGTATGAGCGTATCACCTCTGTTGATGAATGGGCGCAAATTCACAACAAACTTGCTTACTGGCAGATTGAATTCGCAAAAAACATTCAGTATGATCTCGAACACTTTTTAACGGAATTGCAGGAAACGGCAAATAAAGAATTTCAACGTCTTGTCGTTAATGAATATCCCTACTGGGTTAAACATTCTCCGGATATTCCCATGTCCCCGCAGGTTATGGATACATTTGTTAAGCCATTATTAAAACAGAACAAAAAAACGCTGTTTGTACTTATTGACTGTTTGCGTTATGACCATTGGTTGGCCGTAGCGCCGTTGTTTTATAATCAATTCGATACGGAATTGAAATCCCATTTAAGTATTTTACCGACCGCTACGCCCTACAGTCGTAATGCAATTTTTGCGGGTATGTATCCGGACGCTATCAATGTTGTATACCCCGATCTGTATGCTAATCCCGACAGTGAAGAAAGCATGAATCGATACGAAGATAAACTGATAGACGCGTATCTTAAAAAAGCCGGACTGCATTTGAAAAACGGCAATTCCTTTCATAAAATTTCAGATTCGAAATACGGTGATAATCTTGCCAACAGATTTTCGGATATAAAAAATAATGACCTGATCGTATTGGTTGCCAATTTTGTAGATATTCTGGCTCACAAACGCTCAGTCTCAAATGTACTTATGGAGATCGTTCCGGATGAAGCCGGATATCGCAATGTGGTGCGTAACTGGATAGAAGGTTCCTATTTGCGACGTATTATCGAGCTTGCGGGTGAAGCGGGATTTCATGTTGTAATCACGTCCGATCATGGCAGTCTGCGGGTAAAACGCGGATCGCTGGTGAAGGCCGATCGGGACTCCACAAATAGTTTGCGCTATAAAACCGGCAGGAATTTAGTCGTTTCCAATAAAGCGGCAGTATATATAAAAGACACGAGCATGTTTCGTTTACCGCAAACACATCTTACTTCTACCTATATTTTTGCGAAAGACGATTACTTTTTTCTTTATCCGAATAACATGAAAAAATACGAAAAGAAATATCCGGACACCTTTCAACATGGCGGTATATCCATGGATGAAATGATCCTTCCGGTAGCAACTCTAAGTCCAAAACGATGACAAAACACCAATATATTCTGCAAAGCAATTCGCCTGAAGAAACCGTTGAACTGGGGCGCCGGATAGCCACTCAGTTTCGTCCGAATGATGTTATAGCTCTTTTTGGTGATCTGGCTACCGGAAAAACCACCTTCGCTAAAGGGGTCTGTGAATATTACCATGCCGACCAGCCGGCCACCAGTCCAACGTTTACACTGATCAATGAATATAATGGCGATATGCCCATTTTTCATTTTGACTGTTACCGTATTAAACACCCCGATGAAATTATCATGCTGGGGTTTGAAGAATATTTAGAGAAAGACGGTATTGTGCTAATTGAGTGGCCGAAGAATATTGCCCGGCATATTCCCGGGGACAGTATTGACTTACACATGGATTATGTTGATGACCACACGCGTAGTATTAAAATTTTATCACCGAGACACCTGGAGTTATAAATGATCTTAGCTATAGAAACATCTTCACTTGTGTGTGGTGTTTCGCTACATGAAGCCGGCGAATGTATTGCTGAAATACATTTCAAAGAACCCCGGGTACACGCGGAAAAATTGGTAGGACTTGTTGGACAAATATTTGAAGAACAAACTATCCGGGTTCAAAAATTAGCTGCTGTGGTGGTTTCTGTCGGACCGGGTTCCTTTACGGGCTTGCGCATCGGCATGAGTTTTGCCAAGGGCCTGGTATACCCGCACCAGATCCCGCTTGCCGGTGTAAACACAATGAAGGCCTTTATGGCAGCCGCGATAAGAAAAATCAATATGACCGAACGACCTATTTGTGTCATTCGATCACATAAAGATTATATTTATGCCGCAGAAATACAAAAAAATATTAATTCCATACATATTCGTTATGGGCAGATAAAAGATATTATGAACTGGTATCCCGCTTGCCGGCATATTGTAAGCAATGAAGCACTTAACGAGATCCGGGATGTTTCGATCACAGAAAAAGCGATCATGCCCTCTGCCATAGGGAATTATTATATAACATATATGAACAACAGTGCCGGAATTGATTATGACAGCCTGGTACTGGAATATGGAATGGAATATAAACCGAAAATATGGAATCCGGAGACACCGGCATGATAGAGCTGCGGGATATGAAAGCAAGTGATATCCCGGATATCATGCAAATTGAAAAGGAGTGTTTTAATGAACCTTGGATTACGGAGAATTTTTTATATGAACTGCGGCAACAGGTAGCTCACAACTGGGTTGTACTGTGTGATGATAAACTATGTGCCTATGTGTGCTTCTGGGAAATAGGCAGTGAATTGCACCTGAATAATATTGCGGTTCGCAAGGATGTACGAAGACAAGGACTTGCACAGAGATTATTAGATAAAATGATACAATATGCTTCCGATCATCACATAAAAAGTATTACCCTTGAAGTAAGTGAACAAAACCAAACAGCCAGGGAGTTCTACAGCAAACAAGATTTTAAGCAGGTCGGCATTCGTCCGCATTACTATGAATACGATCTTTCAAACGCATTGATATTAACCAAAAAACTGGAGAATGTGTGAATATATTACTCGTAAATGACGATGGCATTAACGCACCGGGAATCAGCATTTTATATGATGCGGTATGTGATCTGGGAAACATTACTGTCGTAGCACCGGACGGAGAACGCAGTGCTGTCAGCCATGGCATTACCTTAGATAAACCTATGTCGGTGAAGCCTTATAAGAATGGAAAATTTGAAGGACTAGCAGTTTGCGGTACACCGGCAGATTGTGTAAAGTTAGCGCTGACAGAGATCATGGATGAACGACCGGACCTGGTTATATCAGGTATTAATCTCGGATGCAATACCGGCTTGAATGTCCTTTATTCCGGAACGGTCAGCGGAGCAGCTGAAGCGGTATTTAACGGTATTCCGGGTATTGCGGTAAGTCTGGCAACATATAAAAATCCCAACTGGGAACCCGTTGCGCGATTCATTCGCGATATGGTAAAAACAATTCAGAAAAAAGGTATGCCGGAGGGAATTCTATTAAATGTCAATGTTCCAAATGTAACAAATTCAGATGATATTGCCGGTGTGAAAATTTCCGAACAGGGAATGGCACATTGGCAGGAAGCTTTTGATAAGCGGGTAGATCCCAAGGGACGAACCTACTATTGGATGTCCGGTATAAAAAAAGAAAAAGTAGAATCTGAAACAATAGATGATACTGTCATAAAAAGCAATTATATTTCAGTAACGCCGATCCAATTTAATTTAACGGCGTATAACAAAATAAAAAGTATTAAAGCCTTAGGATTGGATTATCAGGGAAAACAGTAAAAAATGGGCGCGATGCGGCCTAATGTTAGTTCTGCTTATGCTGGCACCTGTTTTGGCGGCAAACCGTGCTACCGTGGATCAGGGTATCCAGCAATTTCAGCGCGGAGCTTACGAAAAAGCAGTTGAAACTTTTCGGGAATCCTATCATTCAGAATCGCCGGATGAAAATGTATTTGCCGCGGTTTCACTATTTATGATCATAAAATGTGAATTTGAGCTGGGGAATTATGATCAGGCTATTGAGAACAGCCGCATTTTTGAACGAATATTTACAACAAGCCAGTACTTTCCCGATGTTTTATTTGAACGTGCAAAAGCCCTTGCCATGAAGCAGCAATTTTATCCCGCGATGCTTTCAGCCATCAAAGTTTTATCTTATAGCCAGGATAAATCTCTACTGAAGGATGTGATGTTATTCTGCGAAGATATTTCTCGTTATTATTTGTCGCCGGCAGATCTTGAAGCCTTGTCCTTTATGGTAATTGGTAAAGAGTCGCTGATATATTTAAAACTTATTTGGGCGGATCGCAGTATTGCCACAGGTAATTATACAGAAGCAAACCGCTTGCTGCAGGAAGTTAAAACAGAGCTGAACTCCGTTGCGTATATTAAAAAGTACAAAGAGATCATTAAATACCTCAATAAAAGCAAAAAAGACGAAAGCGCGGAGATCAATATTGCAATAGTGTTACCGCTGACCGGGAAATATTCCGAAACCGGAAATCAGTTACTTGAAGGTATTAAATACTCTTATGAATCCAATCGCAGTAAAAGCAAGAAACGGGTTAATATCATCATTGTTGACACCGAAAGTAAAATTAAAACCGGCTTAAAAAATCTAAAGATATTACTGGAAATGCAGAACATTTCTGCCGTTATCGGTCCATTGACCAGTGACATGGCTATTTCCATGGCACCTCTTTGTGAATATGCGGGTGTGCCGCTGATCACACCGACGGCAACCGCAGACAAACTTATTGATATGGGAGAGTCGATTTTCCAGTTAAATCCCGAGCAGCAGCAACGGGCACGGGTGTTGGCAGATTATGCTACCGACTCACTGGGATATCAACGCTTTGCGATCGTAGCGCCATCTACAGAATACGGTATTGACATGTCGAACGCATTTACCCACAATATAGAAAAGAACAATGGTCAAGTTGTTTATAATGTATGGTATACGGGAACACCGACAAATATTAATGACAAACTTGCAGAGATGAAAGATGAAGCAGAATATATACCGCCATATTTTTCATATCTGAAAGGATTTTATGAGGCCCGGGATTCCGGATATTTTGATATCGACACCAGCACCGTAAGCGACAGTTTATTAGTCAGCGTAATGGACAGTATTTTTACCGACTCCCTTGCTTATGACAGTCTGCTTATTGACTCGCTCTATGCTATTTCCTATGAAGATACTCTGTTCGCTCCCGATACTACCTTTATACTGGAAACTTTGTGGCCGGATTCTACGGTGTATGAAATTCTTTTGTGGGGAGCAATGGATAGCAGCAAAACACCATCGGACACATTACTGCAAAAACTTGTAGATCATGCTCGCAATTGGCTATCCCTTGAAATTTCACTTGAAGAAAAACACAATACAATTATAAGCGACAGCATATGTATTCTTTTAGATGAAATTGATGACAATGCAATCCCCGCGTGGGTTGACAGCATGCTTGTTAATATGTATTCTACCCTTATAGATTCGCAATATACCGATGAATTTACTTTTTCCAGGATAGTTGAAGATACCCTGGAGATCAAACCTTATATTAATCTGGAATTGATAGATTCATTAAAGATTAAGCTGGCCAATATAGATTCTATTTCAGCCCTTTGGCTGCTTTCAGAAGTAGACAGCAATCTTTTCCCCTATATTTTTCCCTATGAAGATTACGGCATCGATGCGGTGTATATTCCTATTCCACAGAGCCATATTCAATTTATCGCACCCCAGTGGGCAAAGAATCGCTTTGATACATATTTACTCGGCGATGGGAATTGGTATCAGATAAACATTCTGAACCGCTACCGTTCCAATATCGACAGTATGATGATCGCCAGTGATTATTACTGGAATTCTAAAGATATCCATTTGCGGCGTTTCGCAAAATATTTCTTTCAGAAAACCAACATACAGGCAAACCGTATCCATGTTTACGGTTATGAAAGCATGAATGTTCTCATGGATGTTATTGAAAACGGCGGTCATTCTGCCAGTGATATTCAGCAAAGGATGAGCGCACTAGAGGATACGTATGGAATAATCCGGCGCATTACCTTCGACCCGGATCATCCCCGCAGCAGCAGCGGCGTGCGCCTTATTCGTTATTACAAAGGTTTTTTAAAACCCGCAAATTAAGACCAATAAAATATACTTAAAGCGTGTTGGCCATCAGAATTTCAATTAGTTTCTGATCACCGTCAAGGATATCATATTTATGTAATTTTTCACGAGAGACCCAGGCCGTGGTTTCAAACTGCCGGTTTTGGATGGTTCGTTTATATTGTGTTATAGTAAAAAATATAAGCTTAATTGGCAATTCGTTTTTGTACTGATAATCGTACTCATTAAAATGTTTTATACCGGTTGCATGAATCCCTAACTCTTCCTCGAGTTCACGGATAATTGCTTCGCGTGGAGATTCTCCATCTTTAACCTTCCCCCCGGGAAATTCCCATTTTAAAGGGAAACGATTTTCTTTTGCGTGTCGCTGGCAAAGCAGTATAAACCTATCTATCTCAATAATTCCCGCAACAACTTTAAGCATTAGAAATCCTTTTTGTTTTTTCCCCGGATCATTTGGCTGATATTATCCCGGTGTGTAAAGAGAACAAAAAACGGAACGGCAACACTGAACCATAACATCTGCGAAGAAATAGCAACATCAAATAGTTTTAAGAAGATAATATTAGAAATAGGAAAGAAAAAAGTGGACGTAATAGATGCAATAGCTGACTTCCTGGAAAGCAGGACCACAATCGCAAAAACCGCCATGCAGATGAATCCAATTTCCGGTCGGAAGGCAAATATAATGCCCGCCGTTGTGGCAACACCCTTCCCGCCGCGAAAATTAATAAATAGCGAAAAAGTATGTCCGATCAGTACCATGGATGCCAGAACGACTCGTGCCGTTTCAAATGTCATAACATCGGTAAGAAGCACAGACAACCAGTATATTACAGCAAATCCTTTAAAAGCATCAATAAATAAAGTGATTATTCCCGCCCACCAACCGAGATTGCGAATTGCGTTGGTCGTACCAACATTTCCGCTTCCGTGTTCCCGAATGTCATACTTTTTTCCCGCAAAAATTTTTCCCAAAATCCACGCGGTCGGAAATGATCCGATAAGGTATGCCAGTATGAGAACAAGCAAACTGTTTACATTCATATTAACTCCTGTGTGTAATTTCTTTAAAGCCGGCAGTGTTCCCTTCCTGCCGATAAGTGATCAATTATTTTATTTAAGATCGCTTGCTATGTTAACGACAGCAAGACGAAATTGCCGCTCCTTCTAAAAAAGTTATTTTCATAAAATATTTCTTCAAAAAGCCAAGGGAAATATAAACCATAAAAAATTTAACAACCATATTTATTATCCAAAAAACGATTTTAGTTGCCGCTGTGTCTGTTCGTATCCGGCTTCAATAGCCATTTCATGGCGTTTGAAATCCCATATTTTCATTTTATCCCCCAGATCTATATAAATTGCCAAATCCGGTTTACCGGCGTTGATTTCTTTAAAGGCCGATTCTGTAGCGGAAATAGCCATAGAACGTGATACCGCCTTCAGGATGCCCGGTGTATCATTATTGTTTTGAGGATCATCCGGAGAAATATTCAGATATTCGGGGAATTCATTATTAATGGAGGCTTTCAATAAACTGACACCAATGCGCAATTTAAGATGAAAAGGGGTTAGAGCACGCAGCGGGACTGTATCGCGTACCCCACCGTCGACTAAATGCATGCCATTGGATTCAAAAGGCGGGAACACGCCGGGGATCGAGATACTTGCGCGAATAGCATCCGCAAGACGCCCTTTGTTAATATAATAAGTTTTCCCGCTGATCAGATCCACTGTTGCCGCAAAAAAAGGAATGCTGCAATCTTCTATGTGTTGGTTCCCCAAAATATCTAATAATAAATTATAGACGCGTTTTCCGCTTACCAGTCCACCGCGCAAGGACATTTTAATGTGATCAAACATATCATCACCCAGCTGCTGGGATAGATCGATCATTTCCTGAATAGATTTTCCTGAGACATATATGCCGCCGATTAGTGCTCCGGCACTATTCCCGCTGACCACGGTGGGGCGGATATCGTATTCTTCAAGCGCTTTCAGCACGCCGAGATGAGCGAGACCGAGTGCGCCGCCACCACCAAGGGCGATTCCTGCCCGATTACGTTTTTGCCGTCGAAAATACTGTTTAGGATTCAAAACTTATCCTTTTTAAATTTTTAAAAAACATACTGTCAGCAATAGATAAACATATAAAATCACAACATGTTTCATAAAAATGAAAAAATACAGAACCCCGCATTTCAAATATAATCAGGCTATTCTAATTGCTTTTTCTTTTCTAACATCGGCGGAATTGTAAGAAACAGAATAGAAATAATGATTATAGCGGCACCGATAAGCTGGGTAAGCGGTGGCATATTTTGAGATGGGAATAGCGCCAGCAAAAAGGCCGCGATCACACCTGCGAGAATACTGGATGACCGGTTAACCGGAATACAGTACGTATTTTCACTTTTATCAAGAAAGACCAAAGTGCCAAAGAACCCGGTTCCCTGTGAAAACATCCCGATCAACAGTAGCGCCCAAAGATAAGGTTGATTCCAGTGCATGGTCCAACCGATACGAACACTTTCGCCGATATCTCCTTTTAACAAAGCAAAAGCAAGCAGAAACAGAACCAGAATGGGCGTTGAGACCATTTGCTCTTCAACAAAATAACGCAGGTTAGTTTCTTTTTTATCTGATTTTGCATTACGGCTCATAAACTGGAAGCGCATGAAATAACTGAATAAATACACGAAAATGACAACAGCCAATAAAACGGGAATTTGGAAATTTTTGGCATTCGTTAAACCAATTAATAGGGCAGACAAAGCACCGACAAGCCCCGCCCAGGAATACCAACGAACGGAACGTTTTGTCATGGCATCTACTATTGGGGCGATAATAAGCACACCGCCACGCATAAGCAGCATAGCCAGAACAATACTAACGTTTTCAAAAGTGTAAGCCAGAGTGGTGGTTCCGATGATCAATGAAGTAAATAAACCGGATAAAAAAGTCCACTTAGTAGGATGTGGCACACTTATACCGAGAATCGTTGAATGGGTAGCATATTTCCACCACCCGAGAATACTAATAACTAAGATCATAGTAAGCAGAGTGGCAATGGCCGTTACAGGCAGAATCGAGAACCCCGCCATTGCACTTCCATCAAGCGAAGGCAAAAGACCCTTACTCATAATTTTTGTTAAAAGGCTATAAGGAACATAACAGGCAAAATACCCAAAAGCAAATCCCCAAATACTGTTATCGGTAATAATTTGTCTAAACGATTTTTTTTCCAAAACAACCTCGCTATTTTTTGTTTTTAATTTTCCATAAAGAATTAAAGCAGACATCTAAGGCCGGCCCCAGTTTTTCCGTGTCGTCCGTAACTTCCGGCATGTTGTGCAACACAACATAAGGAATTTTATGATCAGAAAAATACAGATACTCCGGATCATCGCCTTTAAAGGTTTCCCAATCGATTTCTTTATACATCCGTTCCAGTTTTTCATCCGGAAGTCCATGTTCAAGAATAGAATCCGGACGGTTGGGATTGAAGCGTCTGCGATTTTTGCGTAGTGATTCTTCAAAGGGGACATCAATATAAAGAATACAGGCTTTTTCTAAAATATCATCGGACAAGGAGCGAAAAGCAGATTCATACCCACCATGTTCCGAGCCTCTGCTGAATTCAATAATAGTAGTAGTAGTTTTCGTGTAATTCTCATCGCGTAGCTTTTTTTGGTATTCCAAAGAGATACGCTCAATTAAAAGATTCCACATATAATCATGCAGGAAATACCCGTCTGAATCGGAATGTAAGCGGGGTTTGCCCATAATTTTTTCTAAAATCGCGTCTTCTTCAAACCATGTCCAGAGGAGAGGAAAATCATCAATTTCTTCAAATTGATTAATCTTAAAACGTTTCAAACGTTCCGGGATCGGGGTTTTCTTTAAATAATCAATAACCTCAGATTTCCCGGCTGCGGGTCGTCCCATGAGAATAATGATTTCAAAAGGTTTTTTCATATTTAATCCTTCCAATTATTTTTTTACAGAACCGTTGAAAGTAATAACAAATTGTTCGAATTAAAAACAGAAAACAGAAATTTTCAAGTAAAAAGGCAAGATGCTTATTAAAACATAACTCGTTGTGTGAAACACAAATTCAAGTCGCAAATTATCAAAAATACCCATGAATAATGTCATCTCGACCCCTTCTGCGCCCCGGCCTGACGAGCGACCTGTCCGGCATAGCCCCGATGGTTCGGGGCGAAGACGGAAGTCCCGACCATTCAGGACGAAGACTGTTCGAAATGACATCAAAAAAGTTATTGACAGCATGCGATTCCCATTTTCTAATCTGTTTCACACAACGGGTATTATTTATATTCCCGTTTGCCGGTCCAAATTTCGATAATGAATAGCTTCACTGATGTGAGATGAAAGAATGGCTTCTTTTTGATTCAGATCGGCAATGGTCCGAGCCACTTTCAGGATACGCGTGTAGGCACGGGCACTTAATCCCAATCGCACAATAGCTATTTTCAAAAGCTGTCGGCTTTCTGCAGATAAATCGCAATAGCGTTTAATATCCCGAGAACCCATATGGGCATTGCAGTGTACCTGCGGATGACGGATAAAACGCTGTGTTTGAATTTTTCGTGCGATTAAAACACGTGCACGTATATTTTCCGAAGCCTCACTGTCTTCCCTGTCACTAATCTCCTCGTAACTGACCGGCGGAACATCTACGTGAATATCAATTCGATCAAGCAGGGGACCTGAAATCCTGCTAAGATAATGCTGTATTTGACCCACACTGCAAGTACAGTCATGCTGCGGGTCTGTAGCATAACCACAGGGGCAAGGATTCATGGCGGCAATAAGCATAAATTTTGCCGGGTAAGTAAGAGAGGCCAATGTTCGACTGATGGTAACCTGCCCGTCTTCAAGCGGCTGGCGCAGGACCTCAAGGACGTTTTTCTTAAACTCGGGAAATTCATCGAGAAAAAGGACCCCATTGTGAGCCAGGCTCACTTCACCGGGTCGGGGAATTCTGCCGCCACCCACTAATGCACTATCACTGACAGTATGATGTGGTGAACGAAAAGGGCGCTGAGTAATAAGGCTGATATCTGAGATATCTTCGTACACGGAATGGACCGCTGTGGTTTCCAGTGCTTCCTGGAGCGTTAGATTTGGAAGAATACTGGGGAATCGCTTTGCCAGCATGGACTTCCCGGATCCCGGCGGTCCGATCAATACAATATTATGTCCCCCGGCTGCTGCTACCTCCAGTGCGCGTTTGACATGAGCCTGTCCTTTTACTTCCGAGAAATCCACACCCGATGACGGGGGAAGTTGAAAATAACTTTCTACATCCACTGTTGTGGGTGTCAGATTACTGCAATCATTAATGATATCAACTACGTCACGCAGAGTTTCAACACCCCAAACGGTACTATAGCCCGGCATAGTAGCTTCCTTGGCATTGGCTGTTGCTACTATCAAATGTTTCTGCTTGAAATGTTTCATACCCAGAGCAATGGGAAGAATGCCTTTCGAGGGACGCACATGTCCATCCAACGCAAGCTCCCCGATGAAGATCATATTACCCAGACCGGAAGTATCAATATCTCCACTGGCAGCCAGTACGCCGATAGCGAGTGACAGATCAAATCCGGTTCCTTCCTTGGGTATATCTGCCGGTGCCAGATTCTGAGTGATCTTGCATCCGGGCATACGAAAACCGGAAGATTTTATGGCAGAAGCTAAACGGGAATAACTTTCTTTTACAGCTTTTTCTGCCAGCCCGACAATAAAATATTTTGGCAAACTACGATCTAAGCGTGTCTCGATAGTCACCTCATAGGCATGAATGCCATGTAAACCCGCGGAATAACATCGTGAAATCATATTTGTCCCCCAATCCGCAATGTAAGCATAATTCAGATAAGACAAGACAGAAGAGTCGTGACTGTGACGAAGATCACATGTTTTACAGCAAAATATTAATGCAGACGGTATCAAGAGGTTAAAACAAAATCGGTTGCTTTCCGGCAGAGAAACCAATATTTTTGTGTATAAATTAAAGGAATGTTTATGCAACAAACTATTCTTGTTACCGGCGGAGCCGGGTATATTGGCAGTCACACCTGCATACGCTTGCTGGAAGCGGGTTATCGGGTAGTAGTTGTTGATAATTTTTCCAACAGTAATATAATTGCCCCGGAACGGGTACAGCAGATCACCGGTGAAACCCTTACAGTGTACCCGGTAGATATCTGTGACCGCAAAACCCTTGCGGCTGTATTTGCCGAACATGATATTGATGCCGTGATACATTTCGCGGGATTTAAAGCGGTGGGCGAGTCGGTAGAACAGCCTCTGGATTATTACCGTAATAACATCTATGGAACGATTACACTTTGTGAGGTCATGGCGGAAGCCGGAGTAAAAACAATAATTTTCAGTTCCTCCGCAACGGTGTACGGAATGAGCGATGATGTTCCCTTTAAAGAATCCGCGCCAACTTCCGCAACGAATCCCTACGGGCATACAAAATTATTTATAGAACAAATCCTTCAGGATGTTTGCGTTGCGGATTCTGATTGGAGAGTCACTTTGCTGCGTTACTTCAATCCGGTCGGTGCACATCACAGCGGATTGATCGGTGAAGATCCCAACGGCGTTCCCAACAATCTGATGCCATTTATTTCACAAGTAGCGGTCGGACGCCTGAAAAAATTAAAAATTTTCGGAAATGATTATCCGACTCCGGATGGTACAGGTGTACGTGATTATATTCATGTAATGGATTTAGCTGACGGACATGTAAAAGCTTTGGAATCTGCGGATAAGCAGAAAGGTGTTGCCATATATAATTTAGGTACCGGTCACGGTATCAGCGTACTTGATGTGGTAAGCGCCTTTGAAAAAACAAACGGAATTTCTATTCCTTATAAAATAGTTTCCCGGCGTCCCGGTGATACTGCAAGTTCTTTTGCCGACCCCCAAAAGGCAAAGGATATATTGCAATGGACAGCCAAAAAAACACTGGAAGATATGGTTCGGGATGCTTGGAACTGGCAACAAAAAAACCCCAACGGATATGCGTAAAACAACGATAATAGCCCATCGGGGCGCATCCGGACATGCGCCCGAAAACACCCTAACCGCTTTTAAAGCCGCAGTGGAGATGAAGGTAGATGCCGTCGAATGTGATGTGCAGATTTGCCGTTCCGGCGAAGTAGTGGTATTTCACGACCAGCGTTTAAAACGTATTACCGGGGAACGCGGAAAAATAAAAAGGAAGAGACTGGCATGTCTCCGGCGCTTAGATGCCGGAAACGGCGAACATATTCCCACACTAAAAGAAGTATTGGATTTATTGGATGCCCGGCTGGTAATCAATGTCGAATTGAAAAGCAAACGCTGTGCGGTTTCTACGGCACAGGTCATTCGCAACAGTATCCGCACGGGTTTCTGGAAACCGGACGATTTTTTTGTTTCCTCTATGCGCTACCGGGAGATTCGCCGTTTTCATGAAATTTATCCCGAGATACCCACTGCACTACTATATAATAAAAAACCCCGGCGCCTGAGAAAACGTATCAAAGTACTCGGTGCTTTTGCGGTGCATCTGAACGCAAATAGAATCCGATCAACCTGGATACAGAAAATTCATAATTATAATTTGAAAGTGTATGTATGGACAGTGGATGATCCCGAAATAGCCAATACATTAAAATCAGAGGGCGCAGACGGATTCTTTAGTAATTATCCGGATCGATTGATAAAAAAACACTAAAACCAATTTATTGCGATATATACCGTTTTATATAATTTTGAACTTCGTTTTTTAATTCCGAATAATCTAAATTAAGTTCCAGAATCACAGAAACAAAAATACTTAGCTGCTCTTCAACAGGCGTGCGCTTATTGACCACGATCACACGATTTTCGTTAATTACACAGTGACCGCCGGAAAAAGCACCGGCACCATATAAAACATCAAAATCTTGTGCACGCAAAAATATACCGAGCTGTTCAAGAAGGCGTTTAGGTTTCATGATCCTATAAAAGCTCCTGTTCGCCAATGAACGACAGAGAATCAACAATTTCTTTAATATTTTCTGATTCCGAGCGCGGAAGGATAAGCAAAGCACCGTCATTCTCGACAATGATAAGATCATTAATGCCCAGACCGAATATTTTTAAATTTTTACTGTAGACATAATTTCCGTGAGAACGCAGCAACATACCTTTGGATTGAATTACATTTTTGTTTTTATCTTTTTCCTCAATCTTGTAGATCGTATTCCAACTGCCAACATCACTCCAGTCGAACTGCGCCCGCATCACATTTATACGGCTGGATTGTTCCAGTACACCGTAATCGATGGAAATAGGCTGAATGGTTTTCCATTTTTTGGAGATGACACGTTCATATTTGTTGGTGCCGATCACCTTGTCAATATTTTTCAAGCAAGCCCCAAGTTCGGGAAGGTACTTTGTAATTTTGTCAACAATAACCTGAGCTTTCCATACAAACATACCACTATTCCATAGAAATTCTCCTGATTTTAGAAAGCGCGTGGCAGTTTCTAAATTAGGCTTTTCAGCAAAGGTTTTTGATCTGTATATATTTGGTTCACCCGGAAGTTCGTTTTTTTCCACTTGGATATATCCATATCCGGTTGCGGGATAGCTGGGTTCGATACCAAAAGTGAACAAAGCCTTATCTCTACCGGCCGCGGCGATCACGGCTTTTACCGTCATGGTAAAATTAACAATATTGGTAATCAGATGATCCGCGGGAAACAAACCCATTATAGCCTCAGGATCTCGCTTAAGAAGGTAAAGGGCTGCCAATCCAATTGCCGGGGCCGTATTTTTACCCGAAGGTTCAATGATAAAATTTTCCAGCGTTAGATCATCATTTTGCGCCAGAATTAAATTTGCTTGTTCCTGATTTGTCATAATCAAAATATGATCAATATCACTGAGTGTACGCAAGCGATCAATGGTCAGGTTAACCATGCTTTTATTACCTACAATATCCAGCAATTGTTTGGGATATTTTTTTCTACTCAAAGGCCAAAAACGTTTTCCAACACCGCCGGCCAATATAACACTATAATAATGTTCCATCATTACCTCACTATTTTAACGCCGTGTAATATATGTCATTCATTATTGGTTTTCAATATCGATTTTATATACCTCGCTCAGTTCGGTATCCCAACGGGATTTTACCTGTATTTCCGTATCAAGAATACGGGTAATTTCCGGTGCGCGATAAGGAAAAGGCCGCCCGAAATCTGTCCGTTTGTTATTATTAATATCAAGATAATATGAGAGTGTATAATTACCGGGCAATACCTGCATGAAATTAAATTGCTGTTCTTCACAGGTGGTTTCATAGCGATGCATACCGTCTTCGAGCACCATGCGGCATATTTTGGATACAGGAACATTGATATATCCGATGACCGCGCCGAATTCAGACTTTGCCGTACGCTGTATCGGCACAGTATAAGTGCTATCGGTATTTATGTTCGAATAATCCGCGGATACAGGCATACGAATATTCCATTTTCCACGTGTAAGAACAGTTGCCGGCGGAATATCATAAATGCCGTAATGCAACTGATTTAATATCAGATCCAAAGTGTCAAACGGAGCTTCAAAACGTCCGCTTAATTCTGTTGCGCCGGGTGGCGGAGTTATAAAAAGCAGATCATTTTTCTGTTCGAACTGATACAGCGTATCCGCTAAAGCGGTAACAGAAATTGTTAACACGGTATCTTTCAGCGCGCAGGACAGATAATCCCGGATAGCATGTAGAGACAGCGTTAGGGAATCTTGTTGAATGCCGTTATGATATAAAACACAGGTTTTTTCGTCGTATAAAATAGTATCTATACGGACATTTTCTATTTGAAAAGATCCGGGGGTATTCCAGACCGCCAGAGCTTTAGTAAACTCTAATCGGGTTGCACCGGGATAAATACTTTCTGCCCGCAGCAATCGGGGGTTAAAAAAGTTGTCGTATACAGCTTGCATAGTAAGCGATTCCCGCGTCAGAGTATCCGGGACAATGTAGGTTTTTGAGGGAATACAAACACCGTCGAACGTAGCCTTGTAATTATTGCTTTTATCCAGGTCAATATATCCGGCAACATAAAAGGTGTCACGCGGGAGATAATCAAAAGAAAAATTGCCATCGGGACCACTTTGGGTATAATATTCCGGAGTAGAAATAATGGAATCGGGATATGCCGTTTTGCGACTGATATAAATGACAGCTGAGAGATTATCTTTCAGACCCGCAACACTGCCATGAAAAGAATTTTGCGGCATATAGTTGCCGGTAGTAAAACTAATATGTATGGGCTCGGAAAGTTGATTATTGCGCAGGTCAGAAATATTTTTTCCTAAAATAACGGTATAGACAACATTTTTCTTCCAGGGGCTATTGGGAATGATACTGAGCTTTTTACCCTGCATACGAATATCCGTATCGTACTCTCCCAGCGGGAAGATGATGATATTTTTTGCAAGGGTTTTGCTATTTAGCGGTTCAGAAAATTCAATACGCAACGTTTGCACAGGACTCACATTGGTAGCTCCGCTGGATATAGAAGAAAAAAGAACGACAGGCGGAGTCGTGTCCGGAGGTCCGCCTTTCGGAGGACTTTCAGACGCGCAATGAACAAAAAATAAGACGTAGATCATTAAAATAAATATGGAATAAAATTTATATTTCATGCACTAAAATACATTAAATTCCTTAAAAGTAGTAGGAAAAAATCACCTGTCATTTTGCCCCGATCCGATACTTTGAAGTTAAAAACTTCTGAACTCGCCGAAAAAACCCGAGTCAGGTTTTAGTCACCTAAAATCTTGATTAAATAAAAAAAATATGTTATTATTATATTACATAACATATTTATAGTTAATCAATTGGTAATAATAATAACGGTATCTCTCAACAAGTTACCAAAAAGAAAAAGGAAAACTCATGAAAAAGATCATGCAATTTTTTCTAATTGCCACAGTGGTGATTATGATGCTGGTTAGTTGTGACGGCTGTGATCCCGTAGATGCAGTATGGGAAATTCGTTTAGTGCCGATAAGCACCACGGATTTAGCAAAAGCTGTTTCAGATGAAAATGGCCAACTGTGGTTGCCCGCATCGGAGGTTCCGGCTGTGATGGCAAAGACTGCCTCAGTGGACATCGATTTTGGTGATGTAAAAGCGACTAAGACACTCCAATATGTCTTGATGAATGTCGGTAACCGGGATGTGTATGATATTACCTTTGCGGCTGAGGATATAACCATCTATCCCACTTCCATTGGATTGATCCCTACACCCGGAGAAGGGGGTGAAATTATTGCCATGCCCATTGTAAGTTTCATTAAGGAACATGTAATTCCCATTGATGGTGTCGGATCATTATCAGATATGGAAGTAGGCGAATTTACAGACGCCATCTCTCTGTCCTACAACTACACCCTTGAAGATACCACAGGTATTGACAGTTTTGATGTAACCGATACTTATACTGTCGCCGGGACAAAAAGAGGCGCGATTATTGAGGTTTTTGTTTCCGGGCAGAATATTGTCGATGCGCTAAAACAGCCACTTAGTGAGTATGCCCTTGCCGGGTTTATGGATCCCTTCCTGAGTCTGTTTTTATTGTCTGATGATATGGATACAATGATTGTAGAAAATAATGGTAATGCACTCCTGCGAATGCGTATTATAAATCAATCTGACTATTTATATTACAGCGGGAACGCGGTGTTAGATACCATAATTCAGGCGGGGGAGAGTATTAATGTCAGTGGTCTAGTACGTGGTGACCAATACTTTGAAGGAGAACAGGATAGCCTAAGAGGCAATATTGTCTTTTTTGGCGCGGACAGAGACCAACCATACATTTTTGAGATCTTGGGTCTTCTTTGTATCGATGGATTAGAGGGCTTGCTTTTTAGTGAAATAGCTAATCCCTATTAATATATGATTTTTCTAAAAACAAAAAAACCGCCCCGATATTTCGAGGCGGTTTTTTTATAGTAAAAATATAATACAATTAAATGGACAATCCGAAGCTTGCGGGTGTAAGTATACTGAACAGTACAAGCCAGACCGTTAAGAAAACTAACGAAATTATACTCCAGGTCATTGCTTGCCGATGTTCCTTGCTATTGCCTTCCTGTGCTCTGGCTTTCCACGCGATAATAAATCCCGCGATTGCATAGGGTGGGAAAACAAAACCAACCCAAGCCAATTTTTTGGCAAGCCGGGACTCTTCTTTGTTGCTATGATCTATTTCTTCAGGTTCCACCACATTCATCCAATCTGCATCATACAAACCGCTTTGTACATTCAGCAAGCCGGCTTGATACCATTTTACACCACGCTCTTTAAGAAGCTTTCGGCGGACAGGATTGAGGAAATAATTCGTTTGTTTGACCATCCACTCCAATGATCCCGCAAAACGTATTTTTTCCCAAAGAATATTGATCAAAGCCATGATCCCGATCCCAACCACAAGGGTCACAAGTGTTTCACCCCATAAGCCGACATTTCTGTCGTAGGTGTTTCCAAAGATCCAGTCAATGGTAATGAACATGGCAACAAAGTACATGAACTGCATGGTATAATTCGTAAATGCAACAAAACCAAAGCGCCGGATAAAGCGTGTTTTTTGACCAAAGAGCTTTGCCTTGCCGCGCAATTCCACAAGGCGCATCATACTCATGATCAGCAAAATACCAAAACCGTTCAGAAGCATAAATTGAAAGTACCACCCAATCCATGGTGTGCCAAGCAGTTCAGGCACCCAGCCACGATGATCCCAGATATGCATATATACGTTCAGTCCGGGATCGAATCCTTCCACGCTGATAACATAGATTACATTTGCGATCACGCCCGCAAGACCGACCAAATACATAATCATGCCTACACTCAGAGTAGTTTTTGTGAAGAATTTTACCTTGCGTTCTTCTTTGGGCATGGTTAAAAAGATTCCAAAGATCGTACCGACAAATGATGCAGCCAGATAAGGGAAGATGGGTTCCGGATAACCGGCAATGGGCTCAATAAAAAAGACCAGTAAAAAACGCCAAAACGAATCTACGCCCAAGCGGGGATAGGAAAGATAATAGGTCTCAAGATGTGACGGGAATCCGGGACTGATTAACTTTGCCAACCCCCATGCAAAAGGAGTAAGGATCAATACACCAATAACCAGTAATATATAAGTTTTAATTAATTTGCTCTTGTCGCGATACTTTTCCCTTGAGACAAGAAAACTGTGTATAGCACCATTTATAATAATACACCATGCGATTGTATGAATGGTCTCAAAATGATTGAAGCGCCAAAGAGCATGATCCCAAACCCATTTTACCGGGCCAAGATCCGGATTGGATGCCGCTTTTAGGGCAAGATGAATATTTACACCTACATCACCATGATACCCTATCAAACCCTCAACCAACATCGCGAACAATAAGAGGATAAATCCGCCCATGACCTGTCGTTTGCCAATTTCAAAAGCCGGAGTATTGCGACGTAGTTCGTGTTCCATGCTGACCGTATTTCCCACAGCTGAGATCATAAGGAAAAAACCTGCCAAACCACCCCCAAATGGCAAGATAATCAATAGGATATACTCTATGAAGCTTACCTTAGACATGTCTGCCATCAGCGTGTCGACATCAATGGTGTGCATAACCATATGTAATATCAACATCATAAAGATCGCGAAACCACGCATAAAATCGATGCTTGCAAAACGCTTCATTGTAATTCCCTCCTGTCCCCGGTTTATTAGCCCTTAAAAAAATACAAGATTAAAATAATTAATTTATTCTGTAAATACAAGAAAATGGATATACGCTGAAATCACCAATAAATTTTTAAGAAATCAAATAACACAATAAGACATGGAAATGAGGGAAAGAAGGGAAAATTACAGAAAGTCATTTCCCTTTTTCCTTAAGATGTTGTACATTCATTATACGATCCAAGGGCTATGACAATTAAAAAACACAGGTATCATATTGAATTTTGTCCATTTACATACTCACAGTGATTACAGCACTCTTGACGGTGCATTAAAAATTAAAACCATTGTTTCTATGGCGAAGGAAATGAACCTGCCCGCGGTAGCGCTTACCGATCATGGAAATATGTTTGGCGCTGTTGAACTCTTTAATCAGGCCAAAAAAGCCGGAATTAAGCCCATTATCGGATGCGAAATGTATGTTGCCAGAGGGTCCCGGCGCGATCACTTAAGCATAAAAACCACAGAAGGAAAAAATTTTCACCTGGTATTGCTGGCCAGCAACGAAAAAGGTTACCACAATCTGATGAAATTGACATCAAAGGGGTACCTGGAAGGATATTATTATAAACCCCGGGTAGATAAAGAACTTTTGCGGGAATGCAATGAGGGGTTAATTGCCACTTCAGCGTGCATTAACGGTGAGGCCGCAATTGCAGCGCGAGTGCACGGATTTGAAAAAGCAAAAGAAATTGCTTTGGAATATGCGGATATTTTTCCGGATCGCTTTTACCTGGAGATGCAACGGCACGGATTGCCGGAAGAGGATATTGTCAATGAAATATTTATACGTATTTCCAGGGAAACCGGTATCCCGCTGGTTTGCTCAAACGACGCTCATTATGCAATCCGGGAACACGCGGAAGCACATGATGCATTGCTCTGCATTGGCACGGGATCAAACATCAGCGATACTAAACGATTAAAGTATGCAAATGACGAATTTTATTATAAGTCGCCGGAAGAAATGGCAGAGTTGTTCAAAGATATTCCCGAGGCATTGGAAAATACAGTAAAGATCGCTGAACAATGCAATTTCAAACTCAAAACCGGGAAATACCATCTCCCCAAATTCCCTATTCCGGAAAATGCGGGTACAGATGATCCGGACCGCTATTTGGATATGCTGGTTCATGAAGGGCTAAAAAAACGTTTTGGCGAAGATATTAATAACAAATACACGGAACGAGCGGAATATGAACTTTCTGTAATTAAAAAAATGGGCTTTTCAGGTTATTTCCTGATTACACAGGATTTTGTCAAGTGGGCAAAAAACGAGGACATCCCGGTAGGTCCCGGACGAGGTTCAGCGGCAGGAAGCCTGGTTGCCTATTCTTTGGGTATAACAAATATTGACCCCCTTCCTTTTGATTTACTCTTTGAGCGTTTTTTGAACCCCGAGCGGATTACTATGCCCGATATCGACATCGATTTTTGCTATGAACGTCGCATAGAAGTAATTAATCACATTAAAGACGAATACGGCGAAGACAATGTTACACAAATTATCACTTTCGGTCGCATGCAAGCCAAAGCGGTAGTTCGTGATGTTGCACGAGTAATGGGGATGGACTACGCCACCGGAGACCGTTTTGCAAAGGCTATTCCCCCGGAAGCCAAGAACCTGAAAGATGCCGAAAAAATAAACAAAGATTTACGGGAATATATTCAAGAAAGTGCGGCAACTAAAAAGCTCTGGGAAATTTCCAATGTATTGGAAGGCATGAACCGGCAAGTTGGCATTCATGCAGCCGGAGTCGTTATCGCGCCGGATAATTTATTAAATTATATTCCGCTGTATAAATCCGCAAAAAATGATATTACCAGTCAATATGACATGGGTTGTTTGGAACAGGTTGGTATGCTCAAGGTCGATTTTCTTGGCTTGCGCACACTCACGGTAATTAAACATACCCTTGATCTGTTGAAACAGCGCGGTATTGAGCTGGATATTGATAATATTACTTTTGATGACCCAAAGGTGTATCATCTTTTCAGCGAAGGCAGGACCTTTGGTTTGTTTCAATTCGAATCTTCCGGCATGCGCGAACATCTAAAAAAATTGCAGCCTACATGTATTGAAGATCTGATCGCGATGAATGCGCTGTACCGACCGGGACCCATGGCTAATATTCCAACCTTTATTAAATGTAAACATGGTGAGAAAGTCAATTATCTTGACTCTAAAATGGAGCCTATTCTTAAAACCACTTACGGTGTGATCGTTTACCAGGAACAGGTAATGAAAATTGCCTCGACTATTGCCGGTTTATCACTTGCTAAAGCAGATACCCTGCGCCGGGCGATGGGAAAAAAGAAACGAAGTGTCATGGAAAAGATGCGAAGTGAATTCATTGAAGGTGCAAAAGAAAATGATGTCAATGAAAAGATCGCCAACGAGATCTATGACCTGTTGATCAAATTTGCCTCGTATGGATTTAACAAGAGCCATTCGGCAGCATATGCCTATATTGCCTACCAAACCGGTTACCTGAAAGCATATTTTCCTGCTGAATTTATGGCGGCCAATCTTACAAGTGAACGTGGAGAGATCAAACGTGTAGTTGAACTGGTTTCCGAAGCCAAAAAACTGGATATTGAGGTTATTCCCCCGGATGTAAACACAGGCACAGAATATTTTTCTGTTATTGACGGCAAGATAACCTACGGGCTTTCCGCTTTGAAGAGCATTGGAGGAAAAGCAGCAGCTGAGATTGTTCGCGCCCGGGAAGAAGGAGAACCGTTCACAAGTATTTTTGATTTGACCAGCCGAATGGATTTGCGCGTTGTCAATCGAAAAACCCTTGAAGCGTTAATTTACGCGGGTGCCATGGATTCACTGGAAGGTAACCGCAGCCAAAAATTTCACGCTATTGATATTGCTCTAAAATACGGCCAACGCTTTCAGGAAGAGAAAGAAGCCGCGCAGGTAAGTTTGTTCGGTGCCGCCACCGGACAGGTGGTGATGAACGAACCGGTTTTAGAAGAAATTCCCGAATGGAACGAACAAATGAAACTTGAAAAAGAAAAAGAGTTCATCGGGTTTTATCTTACCGGTCACCCACTCGAACCTTTTCGCGACGAACTTGAAGCTATATCAAACGAATATTATTTAGACGACAAGGAAGCGCAGATGCCGGAGATCATCCGTGTGGGTGGTATTATTAGTGATTTTATACTGCGTTATGATAAAAACAACAACCAATATGCAAAATTTCATTTTGAATCCCTTACACATGAATTTGACGTGCTGGCCTTCAAATCTTTTGCTCAGTATAAAGATCTGCTACAAGAAGATTCAAAAATATATCTTGAAGGAAACCTGAAAATTGACAGCAAACGCGATCAATTGCCGACCCTTTTTCTGAATTATGCCTTGCCTCTTTCGGACGTACGTGAAAGCAA
Source organism: Fidelibacterota bacterium (assembly GCA_030620575.1). Lineage (GTDB taxonomy): Bacteria > Fidelibacterota > Fidelibacteria > Fidelibacterales > Fidelibacteraceae > M50B103. The sequence continues at coordinate 1,894 of JAUXEL010000001.1, read as the reverse complement.
AATACGTTCCGTACATCTAAGAATACAGAATGATGAAGAATTTGAACGGAAACTCACAGAATTAAAAACCTTTATTTCCAAATATCTCGGAAATAAAACCCTGTATGTTCATATTAGTTATCCCAAGACAAATGAACCTGAAAAAATTATTAAGGCCGGAGTCGGTATCAATGCGGCTCGTGAGTTAGTACAAAAAATGCGCGAAATTGTCGGACAGGCAAATATCTGGCTAAGCGAATAAATGATCATTTATATTACATCGGGATGTGAAAACACTGTAGTTGCACGGCGCTTCCGCACAGCTTACCCGCAGGCAGATATAATAAGCGTGGCCGATACAGAAGATGCACGTCGGATACTTTTCGAAAAAGAAGCCCACAGCGGCAAGCACAATATATTTATCACCCTTGCCAAAGGACAGCATTTTAAAGTATGTCCCGGGACGGAGTTGCCATATATCTGTTGCAATTACTGGATATTGCATCAGGCAAGCAATTGTCCGTATGACTGTACTTACTGTATCTTGCAATATTATTTAAATAATCCGCTACTGACCGTATATGCCAATGTGGATGATTTAATAGACATGATCCGCCAACAAATACAGAAGGAACCGCAGCGGCTATTCCGTATTGGCACAGGTGAATTGGCCGACAGTCTGGCCATTGATGATGTCGCGCAAGTGGGACCTAATTTAATTCAGTTTGCCGCGGAGCAAAAGAATGTAATATTAGAATTAAAAACGAAGTCAGATAAAGTAGATCACCTGCTAAATGTTCAGCACAAGGGAAAAACCGTGATCTCATGGTCACTGAACCCGCCGGATATTATCACGCATCATGAATTCCGGGCCGCAAATTTGGAAAAACGGATGCAGGCAGTAGATAAGGTACAGGACGCGGGTTATATGCTGGGCTTCCATTTTGACCCCATGCTTATGTATGAGAATTGGGAAACCGGGTATGAAGAATTGATAAAGATGCTCTTTGAGCATGCGCGACCGGAAAGGATCGCCTGGATCTCTATTGGAAGTTTGCGTTTTCCGCCGGAGATGGGAGACAAAATAAACGTAAAATTTCCCAATACCAATTTACTGGATGGTGAAATGATCCGCGGTCGCGACAATAAAACCCGTTACTTCAAACCGCTACGCGTAAAAATGTACAAACATCTGTACACCTGCTTACAGCGTTACGGGGGAGAAAACCTGTTTATTTATTTTTGTATGGAAGACGCGGATGTCTGGAATCAGGTTATAGGTTTCGCGCCGGAAAGCAACCAGCATCTGGATTACCTTTTTGCAGAATATCTCAACAAAAATTTTCCTGAATTACAGTTGTCCCAACCTGATATGATTTCATATCGCAATTTTCACACAAAGCGCAGTTGGGAATAACTAGTAACTAGTAACGAGTGACGGGTAACCGGTAAAGAAAAGAAATAAAATTATAGCGCCACCGTTTGTTGATTTATTCCCAAAAATCAGATGCAATCCTTTACAAATAAACTAATCATACCCGTTGTGTGAAACAGATTAAAAAATGGGAATCGCATGCTGTCAATAGTTTTTTTGATGTCATTTTGAACTCTCCTTCGCGCCAAAAATTTGGTGCTTCGGAGAGCAAGCTTTTTATTTAACCCACCCTTCGTAGCCCCGAACTCCGCCCCGAGGCTTCGGGGTCGGGGCGGACTACGCCTGTCAGGCCGGAGCGCAAAACCACCCCTCGCGTCATCCCGGGCGTGCGTAGCCTTGGCAGAGCTAAGACCCGGGATCTCAATTTATATTAGCCCATCCATTAATGCAGATACTGATCCCCCGAACCCTCGGAGCTATGCCGGACAGGTCGCCCGTCAGGCCAAGTGGAGCTTGCTCTTCGGAACCGTCGTTGGCGGT
>JAUXEL010000193.1 GCA_030620575.1 Fidelibacterota bacterium | reverse complement strand
AGCGGGAAAACAACTTACTCTCTAATGAAGGAGACATCATTGCTAAAAACGATGTTGACATATAAAATCACTGTGTTGTGCATTGTATTTCTCTTTGCCGCTGTGCCTCTGTCGGCATTTCTGCCCGCTCAAACCACAAATTTTGCTTCACCCGCTTATTGGGGTATGGCACATTCCGGGGGAGCAATAGCGGATATTACTAACGCGTATTGGCTCAATCCCGCTTTATGTCAGTATGATGCCCCTTACTCTATTAGTCTGAATGAAGCCTTTCTGCCCGGAACGGGCATTTATATTTCCGAATTGTCCGGACATTACCGTGTGCGACCTTCACATGTGCTTAGTAGCGGATTTAACTTTGAAAATTACGGCAGTTTTGAAGCCCGGGACATAGAAGGTATTTTACAGGGAGAATTTACCGCATCCCAATATCAGTATTTTTTCGGTTATGCCTATCAGGTTTCTTCCCGGTTTTCCGCCGGAATGCAAATGGTACTTCACGGAAACCGAATTGCCGAATCACGGGAAATCCGTGCTTTTCTGCGCTATGGATTCAGCTACACATTTGGAAAACGAGATAATATGCTGGCTTTTAGCGGAACAACAAACGGACTTGATAATCGCTGGCGCGCATCAATTTCACATGAACTGGAATACCTTCCCTTGCGCTTGAATATTGATTTTCGCTGGTACGGTGATGATTGGGACCCGGCATCGTTTCGTGATAGTGAAACAGATGCATTTGAATTTGATACCGCCGCGCGGTATTTCGCTGAAAAACTGACCTTTGGTACTTATATTCTTGCCGGACCAAATCTGCGGATCATGGCCGGACTTGATCTTGCCCGCCTGAATCTTCAAAGCAATTCTTTTGGCTTCAGTACCATTATCAGCGGATTGGCATTCGGCGGTCAATACCGCATAAAACAAATGGAAATCAATCTGGGTTTGTATCACTACGCCAATCTGACCACGATGACCGCGCTGGGAATTTCCTATATCGGGAAATAAAAATTTATTTTATATAGTAACGTGCAGAGACAAGGCAATGCCTTGTCTTTACCTCTAACGTTTTATCTTAAAAAAATGCTGCAATATTTCCCGGCAGGGTATTTCATAAATACCACTGATCACTTTAGTCCGGTGATTTAAGCGCGGATCTTCACAGAGATGATATAAGGAATCGCAAGCTCCGGCTTTGGGATCTGCAACAGCGTACACGCATGTGAGAATTTTTGCCTGAAGAATAGCACCGGCACACATTGGGCAGGGTTCCAGTGTTACATATAAAGTGCAGCCTTCCAGTCGTTTTTCAGCAAGATGTTCACAGGCTGCAGTGATAGCTATCATCTCCGCGTGCGCGGTGGGATCCTTGAGAGTTTCCACTAAGTTATATCCCCTGGCAATAATATTATTGTCTTTTACAATAACCGCGCCCACGGGAACTTCATCGCCGGCCAGAGCTTTTTCGGCCTCTTTATATGCCATTTTCATCCAATATTCGTGAGTAAAGGGATTTATGATATCATCCATTTATTTTCCTCCGTCCGCCGACAGTTTTTTTCTCAGCACTATAACGCGGTCATCCTGCTGGTAATCCTTGATGATAGTTCGCGAGAAATCTGAAAATATGCTCTTGAGCTCAGCCGTTTGATCATTGCCGCCGTATTCGAGTAATGCAACTCTTCCCTCTTTCAACCAGGCAGGAAACTGTTCGCGAAAAAAGCGGTAAAATGCCAGTCCATCCTGTTTGCCGGACAGCGCCATACGCGGTTCATAATAAGAGATCGTTTTATCCAATGATGCCATTTCATCATCAGCAATATAGGGCGGATTGCTCACTATCATATCAAATTCAAATTTCGACCGATAGTCTTTGATATCCTGATGGACAACTTGAATGCGTTTATCCAAATTATGAAAATTAATATTTCGTTTTAATACCTCAATGGCATCGGCAGATTTTTCAAGCGCGGTGATATGTGCCTGCGGAATGTGCAGCGCAAGAGCAATTGCAATACAGCCCGAACCGGAACCGATATCGAGGATACGGATTTTTGGCGTGGGTATAAATTCGGGGGTCTCCCCGTTTTTCTGCGTTTCTTCTGTATGTTTTTCTTCCCTGTTGTCTGTCGCGGAAACATTTTGGGAGCGTTTTGACTCTGTAATTATATGAGCAAGACGAATACCTTCTTCTACAAGACGCTCTGTTTCCGGGCGCGGGATCAGCACTTTATCATTAACGGCAAGCTTGATCCCGTAGAATTCGCAGGAACCGACAACCTGTTGCACCGGCTGTTTTGCGGCACATTGTTGCAGCATGGGTTTAAATTTACCCAATTCTTTTTCAGACATTACATGATCAAATTGAAGATACAGATCGATGCGACTGCAGGATAAGGTTTCACACAATAACCATTCAACAACGGTTTTTGGATCCTTAATACCTTTTTGGGTCAGGTAATTCGTTGACCAATTAAGAATACTGAGAACAGTCCATGTTGCTGTTGTTGCCATGTTTAAAGATTTTTTAATTTTTCGACATTATCGGCAAGTTTGAGCTCTTCGATCAATTCAAACAGATCACCATCCATAATTGCTTGAAGAGCGTGGCTGGTATAATTGATCCGGTGATCAGTTAGGCGGCTTTGCGGAAAATTGTAAGTTCGGATCTTGGCACTGCGGTCT
>JAUXEL010000070.1 GCA_030620575.1 Fidelibacterota bacterium | reverse complement strand
AAGGGCAGACAGGAGATCCGGAAGAAGTTAAGTTTCGTGAATTACAGAAGCAGTTGTGGGATGTAAAAGAGGAGCGCGACATCTTAAAAAAAGCCTTGGCCATTTTCTCCAAACAAAAGCACCTGAGAGTTGCATTCCTTAGATATAAGTGTAATATTTTCATTCTTTAGAATTATACTCCTATTCTTCTCAACTACTTGCTTCTGACTCCGTCTTCGCCCTATTAGTTTATCTGTTCGTGAGTTTCACATATTTTAACGATATCAATGACTCTTCCCCATAAACTAAGTGGCTACGCCGGACAAGTACTGACTTCTGACTACTGACTTCTGACTACTGGCTTCTGTCTACTGCTTACTTTAAAAAAGCCCCCCGTTTAAAGGGGACTCTATGTTTTATTTTGTTTCTAATGCTCTAATTGTCCTTAATATATTTTCTAAATAAATCAGGATGGATCGCTTTCCATGAAAGGTAACCACCCAAAAGAACTTTCACATTTGAAAATCCCCTCTTTTTAAGTTTATACCCTGCATTAACGGCATTAGATCCAAGCTCACAGATCAGTATAATGTTTTTATTTTTAGGAATAGCATTAAAATATTCGTCCGTTTTGAAACAATTAAGCAATTCAGCCTTTGCTATCGGCTTAGTGAGCTTTCTTTGAAAATTGGATCGGATATCCAGTAATAAATAATCTTTATTAAGTATTATTGATTCATTTAATTCTTCAGGAGATAAATATTGCAAGCTTATTTTATCATTCAATATTTCCTTAAGTTTCCTAACACTATATTTTATATCTTTTTTAGTGCTATATTTTCCAATTGAAAATCTTATAGATGAACCCGCATCCTTATTGCTTAAACCAATAGCTTTCAATACATGCGAAGCCTCTTTTTCTCCTTCAGAACATGCCGAACCGGTTGAGGTACAAATTCCGTAATAATCTAAAAGAGCTACCATTCTCTTATTGTCTGTTTCCGGGAATAAAAGATTAATGGTACCAAATAATCCTCCTGTTAATGGCCCATTAACTTTTACGTTTGGAAAAAATTCTTTTATGGAATTAAGGAATAATGATCTTAATGATTTTATCTTATTATTATATTCCAATCCTTCTTCTATCATAACTTTTGCAGTTTCACCAAATCCTATGATCCCGATAGTATTTTCTGTACCTCCTCTTAAAAAATATTCCTGATGACCACCGTGAATAAGATTTTCAAATTTTTTGGAAGTTTTAAAATATAGCGCACCCACACCCTTAGGTCCATAAATTTTATGTGAAGAATAAGTAAGAAAATCAACATCCATAGTTTTAACGTCAATGGGAATTTTTCCAACAGCCTGAACTGCATCAGTATGAAAAAGAATATTTTTGCCGTGAGCAATTTCTGATATATGCTTTATATCCTGAATAGAACCCACCTCATTATTAGCCGTCATTATTGAAATTAAGATAGTTTTACCATTAATAGCTCTTTCCAATTCATTCAAATCTATTAAACCGTCAGAATTTACAGGCAAGTAAGTTACCTGGAAGCCCTGTTTTTCTAAAAATTCACAGGTTTGAATTATTGATGGATGCTCAATTATTGAAGTAATAATATGATTTCCTTTTTCTTTTAATAAGCTTGCGACTCCTTTCAGAATCGTATTATTAGCTTCTGTACCTCCAGACGTAAATATTATTTCTTCAGGTTCAGCATTAATTAACTCACTTACATATTTTCGTGCAGTTTCAACCATGTCTCCCGTATATTTTCCCATTAAATGCATAGAAGACGGATTACCATAATGTTTTACAAATGATTTTATTTTTTTCTCTACTTTCTTATCAATTTGAGTCGTAGCGTTATTGTCCAAATAAACTTTTCTTTTGAATTTCATTATTTCTCTTTCATTTTATTTTTTAATCATTATTGCAATTGTCTGTCGAATTACCTAACTCTTTGGCCTTGTTGCTAATGTTTGTGTATTCTTACATCACCCCATTGGGGATATAAGAACAATCGGTTATATTTTTCATTTATCTGTGGTCGGATCATGATATATTCCAAGAACTTAATGCAAAAATATGAATTCTATTGAAAAGTGATTGTTTTTTCTACCCATACTTAAGCCTTTATTAGTGCAAAATTTAAGAATCTGTAACGGGAATCACAAGGGATAGTTTGCTCATTTAATGTAAGTAAAGTCCATAAAAGGGTGGGTAGCGCCTTTTGTAACTTATTGACATATAGAAGCTTTTTTATAAAAAATATCATCTTTCCAATTATGGGGATTATTTCTTATATAAAATCGTGTGTTATCTAATTCATTTTTACAGCGTATGATGCGATCATAATAATCTTTTTGCCATACTATATAAACATCTGTATTAGCACGAAACCATTTTGTAACTGCTCCTTTAAATCCGCGGACCATGGATCCTATTGTTTTAGACGTTCCATTTAATTTTTTATTTGAAATGTGTAGGGGTGCCCCGAAATTTCGGGGCGGGTTTTTTTTTACGGTAAATTCAGAATAACCGTATAAAAATCTTTTCGACCAGCCGGCAGATCCGCCAGAAGGCGGACGCCAGCCGGCAGGTCTGTCATTTTCGGGGGAGTAAGGTTAATTCTTGTATCTTGCTTGTAACCTATCTCTTGACACACAAACTGAAACTAAATTTCTTCTACTTTTATCTTTTTACTTTTATCTTTAATCTTTTACTTTATACTTTTGCCTTTGTACTTGAAAAACGTCTTGTGTATAAAGCAAAAGAGTAGTATTTTTTTATCTGTTAGATAATGGAAGATTTAAGCCTTCCAATTTTGACAGATGCAGGAAACACAGGATGGGATATTTCATAAACAGGGATTTGCTGAGAGCAAAAGGTAAAGAGCACAAACTCCTTGATCCGGGTCGTGGACACATTTTTAATCACACCGTATTCCATCACATATTGTTTTGTATTGTATGCAGGAATAAGGGATCTAATTGTATAAAATAAGCGAGGAACCATGTTAAGCAAATTAAAAGATATAGCTAAACAGAAAATACGCGCCAAACGCAAAGAATATTTTGGGAAACATCCGGATGTTTTTACTAAAATGTATGCTTTTACCCGATCGGATACTGCACGTGCATTAGGATATTATCCCTATTATCCGAAAATTGAAAAATCAGATGCTACGGAAGTTACCATAAACGGCAAACAAAAGATCATGCTTGGTTCTAACAATTATCTGGGTCTGACCAATCACCCCAAGGTGATTGAAGCGGGTATCAATGCCTTAAAAAAATATGGTTCCGGATTAACCGGAAGCCGCTTGTTAAATGGGAATATTATGCTTCATGACGAACTGGAAGAAAAACTGGCCGATTTCGTCGATATGGAATCAGCCCTTGTCTTTTCTACAGGAATGGGTGTGAATGTTGGGACTATTATTTCTGTTTGCGGACCGAATGATATGGTTTATAGTGATCAATACAATCACGCTTCTATTGTGGATGGCATCCGCTTTTCACGCGCTCAAAAAACGATTTATAAACACAATGATATGAAAGATCTGGAAGAAAAACTCAAAAATGCCAATCCAAAAACCCCAAGATTTATCGTGACAGATGGTATTTTCTCCATGGAAGGCGATATTGCAAAATTGGATGAGATCGTTGCACTTTCTAAAAAATATCCTTCACGTCTCATGGTCGATGACGCACATTCATTGGGTGTTCTTGGTCCAAAAGGGGATGGTACGGCAGCTCATTTTGGTGTAATAAAGGATGTTGATCTGATCATGGGTACTTTTTCAAAATCCCTGGGATGTGTCGGTGGTTTTATTGCCGGCGAGAAAGTGATCATCGAATATATCAAACATCACTCCCGTCAGATCATTTTTACAGCTTCTCTGCCGCCTTCAAATGTGGCTTCGGTCATGGCAGCCTTGGAAATCATCCAATCTGAACCCGAACGTCGCGAACAGCTTTGGGAAAATACCGAATTCATGCGCAAAGGATTCAAGTCCATGGGTTACAATACGGGCGAAAGCACGACTCCGGTCATTCCTGTTCTCATTGGCAGGGATAGAAAGACCTTCCAGGTATGGAAATCTCTGATGGAAGCGGGTGTTTATACCAATCCGGTCGTTTCTCCGGCGACGCCTCCGGGACGAGGCTTATTAAGAACTTCTTACATGGCGACGCATACTCGCGAACAGCTTGAGTTCTGTCTGGAGATGTTTGAAAAAGTAGGCAAAAAAGCACGGGTTATATAGTTTTCACCTTTGGTGAAAAAAAGATTAAAGATAAAAGTCGAAAGACTAAAGTTAAGAATCAGGAATCAATTAAAGGTACTTTTATGAGCAAACATGAGCCCGCATCAACAGTCGTCTTCATTACCGGTGCTTCATCCGGTATCGGTAAAAGCACAGCGGAATATCTCGCAAAACAAGGTTATATAGTTTACGGAACATCGCGTCATCCGGAATCTTGTCCTGAACCTGACACATATACCATGATAAAAATGGATGTCCGTGATGCGATTTCTGTTAAAGAGGCTGTAACGCATATTGTCAAAAAAGAGGGACGCATCGATGTACTTGTCAATAATGCGGGATACGGGATCGGCGGAGCAATTGAAGATACATCTCCGGAACAGGTTGAAGCGCAGTTTGATACGAATTTTTTCGGCATATATCGAGTATTGCATCAGATATTACCGGTCATGAAAAAGCAAGCCGAGGGACTGATCATTAATATGAGTTCCATTGGCGGTATAATTGGACTTCCGTACCAGGGCATATATTCGGCATCCAAATTTGCTGTTGAAGGACTTTCTGAAGCGCTGTATAAGGAATTATCCACGACAGCTATAAAAGTGGTCATGATTGAGCCGGGCGACTTTAAAACCGAATTTACCGCCAATCGGCAAAATATTAAAAAAAATGATACCGCGGATGATTTTCAACGTTCACTTGATGTCATTGAGCACGATGAACAAGGCGGACAACCACCGATAAAAATTGCGTATCTTATTGAAAAGATTATAAATAAATCAAAACCCAAATTGCGCTATGCAGTGGGTGCCTTTGATCAAAAACTATCCATATTATTGAAGAAAATATTGCCTAACCGATTGTTTGATTTGATCATCATGAAATACTATAAGGTAAAATAATACAGCGGGGCAGGGGCGAAGGAAGTAAATATATTCCATATATCCGATCAGAAATTTTATAATAAAAAGAGGTTTAATTGTAAAATTACAGGGATGAGTCATTTGGCTATAAAATAGTCAACAATTTTGATTTTCCTATCCCATGATTTTTTTCACTTGTTGCCTGTAATTTCAGGGTTAAAACCCAAATGTTTGTTGAATTAAATGATCCACGGCTTAAAAGCCGTGGCTATTCAACCATGGCTATTCAAAAAGTTGTAGCAATTTAGCCATAGCTATTCAATGAATAGCCCCAACCTGTCCCGAACTTGATTCGGGAAATTAAAATGGAAAAGAAATTTGTTTTAAGGCGATGTAAGTGATTTAGAAATACTAAAGTGAAAAGTTGATCCTTTACCGGGTTCACTTTCGACCCAGATCCTGCCGTCATGTTTTTCCACAAATTCTTTGCAAATTATCAGTCCCAGTCCGCTTCCCTTTTCTCCTTTGGTACCATTAATGTGATAATTATCTTCAATATGAAACAGACGTTTTATGTTGGTTTCGCTTATTCCAATCCCTGAATCGGAAACAGATATGACAGTTTGAGAAACATCCTGTTTGTATGTTATATGAATGGTATCTCCGGAATTTGAGAATTTGATCGCATTGGATAATAAATTTCTCAGAACAGAATGCAGCATATTTTTATCGGCAAAGATACCTGCAGGATGTGTCTCTTGGGATATGAGTATTTCTTTATTTTTTGCATTTTTTGATAATAAACTAATTACATTCTTTATAACATCTTCAAGCATAAAGGACTCCGGAGAAATTTTCAGCGTACTGGTTTGAGAGTTGGCCCACTCCAGAAGATTATTCAGCAAAACATAATTTTGATGTGCAGAATCATGAATAGATGTAATAATTTGCTTTGTTTGTTCTTCATCATATTCATTGCTATTTTCTTTCAATAAATTGATCAGACCGAGAAGAGCGTTGAATGGACTGCGTAGATCATGGGAAATAATGGAAAATAATTTATCTTTTGTGGCATTTAATTCCTGCAGATATTTTTCGCTTTTTGTCAGGGCAATATTGGCTTGACGTTTTACGTGGTAGAAGTAAAAAAACATGACAATAATGATTAAAGATAAAAATAATATTCCAATTAAAAAGTTACGTAATTTTGTTTCATGAGAAAGAGATAATTCATTGATAAGGTTTTCTTTCTCCAACTGTTTGATCTTTTCTTCTCCGGTTTCAATTTCATACAGTGCTTCAAGCTGGAGCATGTTACGGGTAGTTTTTGAACTATAAATAGAATCTGCAATAGTGACTTCCTGCGATTTGAATGTATATGCCTTATCATAGTTACCTAAAATATAATAGACCTGCGCCAAGTGTTTATTGGCTGCCATGATAGACATAAGTTGATTATTATTTAACGCAATATCCAAACCCACTTCAAGGCTGTCGATGGCCCGCTGATATTCTTTTTGTTCGATAAATATTAAACCGAAAAGATTATATATACTTGAGAAACCAAGTGCATCACTAATATTTTTTTTAATTTTTAAGGATGTATCGAGATATGTGAGTGCAATATCATAATTACCGGAAAGATACTCTATGCGGGCAAGACTTCTTAAGGAATTTGAAACGCCAAATTGCGATTTTCCCTGCCGATGCATTTCCAGAGCCTGTTGATTATATTTTCTGGCGATTTCTTCATTATTTAATTCAATATTAACTATAGCAAGTTCATCCAAACAGATAGCTACCCCTGTCATGATGTCATCTCTTGCGGCAAGTTCACGGTATAGTTTCAGTGATTCAAAATATGCCGTTTGGGCTTCCTCGTAAAGATCAACGGTACAATACAAACGGCCGGTTATATAGCTTATCCATGCAATACCTTCCGTATATCCGGCTTTTTCATAATTTTCCTGCGCTTTAAAAATATATTCCAACGCCTTCTCATAAGAACTGTTCATACGAAAAATATTGAAGATGGCGGAATATACTGACCCCAATGTTCGGTAATTATTGGACATTGAGGAATAATATATGGACTGATTATAATAGTTTAATGCCCGTGCCTGATCTCCGGTATGCAGAAGACAACATGTTCCTATAAAGAAATACAGTTCTCCCAGCTGTTTGGTATTATTTATATCCTTAGAAATAATGGTGGATTTAAGGAAATAATCTATTGCTGTATCATTGCTTGTTTGATAATAATAAGCAAGCCCGAGATAATACAATGCTTGTGCTTCTAATTCGGGATCTTGAATGTTTATTGCTTCCTGCAATGCGGTAGATGCATGATTGCGAGCAGCAGTAAAATCTGATTTTCTCAGATGATATGCCAACTCTAACCGTGCTTCTGTTTTTTTAATTCCCTGTGCATGATCGATAACTGTTTGTAAACTGTCTGTTTTATTGACAGCAATACCAAACGAAACAGTTAATAGAAAAATAATTAATATTGTAAGGTGTCTCTTCATCTCATTCTCTCTTTTCTCATCTAATACATTACAAGTATACAACAATTATACGCTTAAGCGCATAAAAATCAGTAAAAAATTATCGAAGTATTTACTGAGGTAGCGCGGGGAATTAAATCATATTATGCTTTATTCGGCGACTTCCGATTTGAGAGGAAAATAATAGTTTACACCAAGAAAAGCATTGTTTCCGGCGCTCCATATACTCGGCTGCATTTCAATATAGAGTTTGAGATTTTCCTTATTCTTAAATAACATAAAGAGGTTTAATGGTAATTTAGTGAGGCTAAAACATCTATATTTAACCGAATATTAGAAAATTGCCTATAAATTTTATTTCTTGAAATAAAAATGGTAAAAAAGATGTCCAAAATGTGAATGCAATAAAATCCAAAAGTTTATATAGGGTTGTGCCAGGGGTATTCCCTTGGAAAAACCCCATTTCTTTTTAAAGCCTTTATCCCCGCCCCGATGTTTCGGGGCGGGGCTATTCAAATCTCTTTTTTTATTTTAATCGAAAGAATTCCCATAGGCTTGCCCCGGGATTTACAAATTGATTTTGTGTTTTGGATTTGCGGTAACATAAAGTGTTAATTTTTCGGCGAAATACCTCATATGCTTGCATCGGGGATAGTCGAAAAATAGCAAATCTTTATTACAACTTTTTGAATAGCCACGGCTGAATAGCCACGGCTTTTAAGCCGTGGATCATTTAATTCAACAAACATTTGGGTTTTCCCAGAGGGATACCCTTGGCATAACCCTGAAATTACAGGCAACAAGTGAAAAAAAATCATGGAATAAAAAAAATAAAATCGTTAACCATTTTTAACAAAATAGCCTCATTTTTTTACAATTAGACCGTAAATGATTAATTTTTATTTCTTTTTAAATAGTAATTTAATAGGTACACCTTTAAAATTATAGTTTTTTCTTAAGGTGCTTTCAAGGTATTTTTTGTAGTT
>JAUXEL010000038.1 GCA_030620575.1 Fidelibacterota bacterium | reverse complement strand
CTTTCGGGTTGATCCGAACCGTCGTTTGACGGAGAGGAATCCCGAATGGTCGAAGAAATAAGAGCGCAAATAGCCTGCCCGGCCCCGGATACTTCGGGGCAGTGAAGACGGGTGAACCGTGAGTCGTAAACCGTAACCCGTGAACCGTGCTTGTCCGGCGTAGCCATTGGGTTTATAGGGAAGAGTCATTGATATCGTTAAAATATGTAAAACTCACTAATGAATAAACTAATGGGGCGAAGACGGAAACCGTAAATCATAAAGCGTAAGTCGTAACTTGCAATTTTCATTTCCTCATTCTCCATTTTCCATTCTCAACAGCTCAACTCTTTAACAGCGATCATTCGCTTAATCCATAAACCACTAATACACTTTGCCTTTTGACGTATCTCATTGTATATTAGCGCCTAAAATGTAAAGGAGCCACCGTGAAAATTACCGTAAAAGAAATAAGTGCCAACGAACGTGAAATGACGTTCGAACATGCATGGGAAGATATTGAGCAGGATTATAATGCATTTGCAAAAGATTTTGCAAAAAAAGTCGAATTAACAGGTTTTCGAAAAGGTAAAGTTCCAATGGCAATTATTGAAAAGAAATTTGGTCCCCGGATAGATTATGATTTTGTCAATGAAAAATTTACCGACTATTACGGCAAGGCCCTGGATGAGAAAAAATTAGTGCCCGTAAATCAGCCGGAACTATCAGATTTAGATTTTAAAAAAAACAATCCCTTAAAACTCACAGTAAAATTCGAAGTGATGCCGGAATGGGATATGCCAAAATATAAGAACGGATTTCCAATAGAGGAAAATCACTATATTATTGAATCTGGAGACATAGAAGAATCTTTGCTTCATATGCGTGAAAATGCTGCAGAGGTTAAACCGGTGGAAGATGCTGCAAAAGCCGGATATCATATTATTGCCGATGTTCAGGAATTAGCTAAGGATAAGACAGTTCTTAATGAATCAAAAGGCAGCCGGATCATTCTTGGGAAGGCACCCTTTGATGAAGAAGCCGAAAAAGCATTAATCGGAGTAATGGCTGGTGAAACACGCACAATCACCCTGAAAGCTGAGAATAAAAAAGACGATGATCATATTTTTAAACTTGATGTAACAGCAGTTGAAGAGCATATATTACCGGAATTAAATGATGAATTTGCCCAAACAGTCAACCCTGACGGTGAAAATCTTGATGCATTAAAAGAAAAAACACGAAAAGAACTTGAAAACCATTGGACCAATCAGTCTGTCCAACGCACAGAAGAACAAATTGCCGATTTTTTTATTAATTGTTTAAGTGATATTGAACTTCCAAAATCTGTTGTAGAAGAATATGCAAAAAACATATATGAAGATATGAAGAAGCGTTATCCCGCCGATCCGGAAATGGATGAAGCGGCTGTAATTGAAAATTATCGTGAAACCGCTGAAAAAAGCCTCAAATGGCAGTTGGTTAAAAACAAGATCATCAAAGAAGACGAAATAAGTATTTCGGAAGAAGATATTGATACAAAAATAGCAGATATGCTCAAAGATGTCAACGAAGATCTGCGGGAAAGCTACGAAAAGTATTATCAATCGTCGCAGATCCGGAATCAGCTACACGACGATATGATCAATACGAAATTGACAGATCATATCAAATCGTTTGCTAAAATTAAAACCAAAAAGGTAGCGCGAAAAGCACGCCTGAAGGAAATGGGTCAATGAATTTAATACCAATGGTCATTGAACAAACCGGTCGCGGTGAACGCTCATACGATATTTATTCGCGTTTATTAAAGGAACGCATTGTATTTATAAATGGTGAAATTACCGACAGTCTCAGCAGTGTCGTTATAGCCCAGTTGTTATTTCTGGAAGCAGAAGATCCCGATAAAGATGTCAATATCTATATTAATTCTCCCGGGGGTATTATTACTGCCGGACTGGCGATTTTCGACACGATGAATTATATCAAACCGGATATTTCCACAATATGTGTTGGTCAGGCAACTTCGATGGCGGCAGTTTTATTGGCGGCCGGGACAAAAGGTAAAAGACTGGCACTTCCCAATACACGGGTGATGATTCATCAACCTCTTGGCGGGGCACAAGGCCAGGCCAGTGATATTGAAATACATGCAAAAGAAATTCTTTCTATGCGGGCAATTCTGAATAAAATTCTTAGTAATGCTACCGGGCAGACCCTTAAAAAAGTCGAAGTCGATACTGAGCGTGACTTTTTTATGTCTGCCAAAGACGCCCAAGCCTATGGTATAATAGATAACATTATCAAAAAGAAAAAATAATGGACAATGAAAAAAAAATGTGTCACTTTTGCGGCCGCCCGGATAATGAAGCAAATATGCTGATTCAGGGAGCCTACGGCAACACGTATATCTGTGACGACTGTATTCATGCTGCAAGTGAAATTATTCAAATCTCGGATCAAAAATCGATTGAAAAAACACCGGAATTTAATCTGGAAAAGCTGCCAACCCCTTCCAATATCCATGCGGGACTGAATAACTATATTATTGGGCAGGAAAATGCTAAACGTGTAGTTTCAGTAGCAGTATATAACCATTATAAACGCATTAAAAATCATATTGCCAATGAAGATATTGAGATTGATAAAAGTAATATATTAATGCTTGGACCTACCGGGACGGGGAAAACCCTGATTGCGCAGACACTGGCCCGTCAGTTAAATGTTCCTTTTGCGATTGCCGATGCAACAGTTCTGACAGAAGCGGGATATGTTGGTGAAGATGTCGAAAACATTCTTGTTCGTCTATTACAGTCTGCAGATTATGACCCTCAAAAAGCAGAATATGGCATTATTTATATTGATGAAATTGACAAAATTGCCCGTAAATCGGCTAATCCTTCTATTACCCGGGATGTCAGCGGCGAAGGTGTACAGCAGTCATTACTGAAGATTTTGGAAGGTACGATCGCCCATGTACCGCCTAAAGGCGGACGAAAACATCCTGAAGCCCAAATGGTACATATTGATACCCGCAATATTCTGTTTATCTGCGGCGGTGCCTTTAACGGAATTGAAGATGTTGTTGCGCACAGGATCGGAAAGAAAGAAATTGGATTTGGTGAAAAATCACAAACCAGTAAAAGTATGAATAAAAATGAATTGCTTGCGCTGGTAAATCCTGAAGACTTAGTTCAATATGGATTTATTCCGGAACTGGTCGGACGCTTGGCGGTGATTACAAGCCTGAATGACCTTGATGAATCTGCTCTGATAAATATTTTAACAAAACCCAAAAATGCCCTTATGAAACAGTATACTTTCTTACTTAAGCAAGAGGGTATAAAGCTCGAATTGAAGAAAAGCGCGTTGAAGGAAATTGTTACTCAGGCAATAACACGTAAAACCGGTGCCCGTGCTCTCCGCGCAGTAATGGAAAATGTTATGCTGGATTTAATGTACCGTGCACCGGATATGCAGGATATTGAAAAAGTAGTTATTGATAAAGATGTTGTCGATGGAAAAAAAGACTATGTTCTCGTGACACGTGATGCATAACGAGTAACTCGTAGCATAACGCGTGAATCGTAAAACACAAGTCTAATAAAACAGGGAACGATCATGACCGCTCCCTGTTTCTATTTAATGGCTTATTTTATAACCAACCTTATTCCTAAGAAATCGGAGATGTCATTTTCCCGATAAAGATGATCGCATGCGTCTCCGCATCCTGGATCGCGTAAATAAATGGGTGATCAAAGCTTAACTCAATAATAGAAGGCGCCGAAGTTACATAAATCCCTATTACAGTTACAGCTGCCGCTTCGGCTCCGGTTTCATCAACGGAAATGAATGTGCCCTGAATGACATTGTCTACTGCTAAATTGTTAACATTAGAAAACATTCCCGTTAGATCGGCATTGTCGAACATGGTTTGCATCCCAAGATTTATTAAAGGGTTCTTTAAATAGTATTTAAAGGATTCTTCAAATTTTGGTATATTTAAAATAAGTTCCCGACATGACGAGGATCCCATCCATGTATCCCATTGATCTCCGTCCAAGTCTGCCAACAATTCATCACAAGACTTGTCTCGGGGCATGACACAAACCATCTCATAACAGCTGTTTGTCTTAAAGGGGATCCGAACCAGTTGAATATCTTCATTCCCATAGTAATTCATTCCCCATGGTTCTTCCTCTGTTCCCCCATGCATCATTTGGCAGGATACCGAATCACTGCCGGCTGTATTCGTGTAAAAGACTTCCGCGCGTGTATCTTTTGCATCAAAGCCATTCAGCCAGTTACCTTTGAAATACGTTGCATTTGCCAGAGCGGCAATTAAATCGATGACATCGCTTTCATCGACAACTTGTTTGATCTTTCCGTTCGTATTATCTGAGGCCCAATCATTTATTACATCAGCCGCATTGCTTGTGTTATCAAAATCAAGGGCCGAAACTTCGGTGTCAAAGTAAGAGGTTAGTATCGATAAATAACTGCCCATAGGTTGGTATACAGGATCATACCAGAAAGCATGAGCCAAAGAAAAGGTAACACCGTCGTCCAGGTGTATAAGATAATCACCAAAATCTTTATAGAGCTGATATAACTCTTCGTCCGTAAAATCATTCAAGTAAAAAACATTCCGGATCTCTTCTGTTGTGTATGTTCTGCTTCCCGGGTATAGCAGTCCGAAAGCATAAGCCATACTGACAGGTGATATGAAAATATTCCCATCGTTATCCTTGATGAGCTCTCTGAATATATCGAAAGAAAAATGGTTTATCGAATTGGCAAAATCATCATATAAACCGATGACATTGACGGAGGAAGAAGAATATCCGTAAAGTTCCGGTGTGTCGGAAGCATTATAGGACACAATTTCAGGCTCAACCGTGATGGTATTGTTTCTAGTGACGTTAAAAGTATAAGGTAATGATGATGATACAGATAATGCTTTTGTAGAACCATTTACAGGTGCAGCGGCCAATATAGAATCCTGATCGTTCAGCACAAGGAAACGCATAAGTTTATAGTTTCCTGAAAAGACGTTAATATCAGCTGTAATATAATCACCGTTTCCGAGGGCTGTCAGGCTTGCGAGAGCATTTCTTGATTCCCCTTCGGAATTCTGATAGATAAGAGATACGGTCTGAGGGCTTGCATCCGCCATATTGATTTCCAGATTAAAGGATCCGGTTGCGGTATCTGCGGGCGAAAAAATCTGACAAGATGTTAAAACCAGAAGCGTAAATAACAAAAAACTTAATCTCTTCATTTTTAATTCCTTCTAAATATATAATAGATAATTAATTAAAAAAATGTCAATTATGCAAACAAAAACAGGTTGAATATGTTCCGGAAATAATAATTTGATTCATTTTAATAGCCCAGTGTTTAAACCCGAGATTATTGAAAAACCTTTATTTTAGCATATAAAATAAAAGGACGAAAATTAATTCGCCCCACTTCTAACTTCTGGCTTCCCGCTTCCGGCTTCTGTTCTTAGATATTAAACCTAATATTCAATATATCACCGTTTTTTACAATATATTCCTTCCCCTCAAGACAAACCAAGCCCTTTGCTTTAGCTTCTGCCATGCCCTTACCTCATCTTCGCCGACCGTGAAGAAACTAATAAGTCCAATAGCAGCATATGAAGTTGTGATAATATAATTGATCGCCAAGCCGGATCTGATCGACGGTCTGAAAGAATCCCCCAAGGTTATTGAAACAATTTATCCTCTGACTTAAATCTGACCCTGCACTGTTTACATGGTTCGTAATAGCCTGAAATATGTTTCATGGAAAACAACATAAAGCAGTTATAGAAGACGTGAGGCAATCCAATGAAAATACCGTTTATACAAAGTTATTTACAATCTTCGGCAATAGAGCAATAAAATGCTTTTTATACTGCAAGATGAACCTTCTTTATATATATTTAAATCTCTATCAAACAATCTCTTGACATTATAAAAATTATTTTTTATACTTAAGTTATTAAATAAGTGAAAATGTCAATAAACCTTTCCGCATTCTTTTTTTTAGAATAAGGAATGTAAATGAAAAAAATGTTGTACTCTCACAATACCCTTACTGTTCAAGAATTATTAGTTCATAAAAGTGTGAAAACGACTATAATTTATCCCCAAAAGAAGTGATATTTATGCTTGTAATAACTTAGAATCGCAATTTAAATAAATAACCAATAACAAAAATAAAAGGAGGCAGAAAGATGAAAAACACATTAACTGTATTGTTAGCGTCGCTATTCGTCTTTATGATGATTGGATGTGAAAATTCATTAAATTCGCTTGAACCAATAAGCGTCTCACAAATGGCTGAAAAGTCAATAACGGCTACAGGTGCGGTAATAATCAATGTTCCCAATGATTACGGTACTATCCAGGAAGCAATTGATGCTGCAGAAGATGGAGATATTATCAAGGTAGCGGCCGGGACATACACCAATGACATTTGGGATGGTTCTAGCTATAGAATTGAGAAAAGCGTCACACTACTTGGCGCTCAAGCCGGTGTTGATCCTAATGGAAGCACAGAAGAAAGAGAAGGCGGGGAAACAATTCTTGTAAGAACCAACGGAGTACCATATTCATTATATGCTGCTGACATAACTATTGATGGCTTTATGATTGGTAGTTCAGGTGCGAATAGTGGTGGACGGTTAATAATAAGCAAGAATAATACAATTATTAAGAATTGTATCATTCAAAATACTTCAACATCAGCCGGTCACGGAGTTTATATTTATCCGGAAGCGGAAAAAGCAGTGGTTGAGCATAATACATTTTACAATACCGCATGGGAAGCAATCGCAAGTTGGCAAGTATCAGGTGCTGTGATTTCCTGTAATCATATATCTGCATCCGGACAACACGCAATACAGATGATGGGTCACGCAGGAAGCAATAATGAAATCAGCTACAACTACATAACAGGTATTGATGGCAAGAATGCTATACAGTACTGGGGTGGTCCCGGAGCAACCATAAGCCATAATATAATTGTCGGAGAAGGCACTATGTATGATGGAATATGGCTTGATAAGGACGCTGATGGAAGCATTGTAAGCCACAACCAAATTTCTAATACAATATATGCAGGAATAAATGTAAGAGGCGAATGTACTAACGCAACTATTAAATATAATGATGTCTCAGGTTGTGGTACTGGTGTAGATGTTGTAGGAACTATAACTGGAACTATAATAAACTTTAATAACATTTATGGAAACAGGATGGGTGTCGCTAATTATTACAGCACTGATATAATAGATGCCACTCACAACTGGTGGGGACATGCCAGCGGTCCGAGTGGTCCCGATGGCAGAACCAACAAAAAAGGAAAAATAATTGGTAAAGGAGATGCCGTTAGTGCAAATGTAAACTGGAATTCGTATCTACCTCAACCAATTAATCACACAAAACATGATCCCGTACCGCCCGGATTATTAAAATAATATATCTACCCGTTGTGTGAAACAGATTAGAAAATGGGAATCGCATGCTGTCAATAGCTTTTTTGATGTCATTTCGAACAGTCTTCGTCCCGAATGGTCGGGACTTCGCCCGTCAGGCCAAGTGGAGAAATCTCAAATTATTTTACGGAAATTAAAGAAAAGAACAATCTTTAACTTAATTTGATTATTTTGAGATCTCTCCTTCGCCCCGATTTTTCGGGGCTTCGGAGAGCAAGCTCTTTATTTAACCCACCCTTCGTAACCCCGAATTAATCGGGGCGCAGAAGGGGTCGAGATGACATTATTTATGGTATTTTTGATAATTTGCGACTTGAATTTGTGTTTCACACAACAGGTTCAGATAAAGGTATTTATTACAAAAAAGAGAATAAGAATTTTGCTTCACAAGCCAATTCTTCGCCAACATAAGCTTTTCCATAACCGACACCGAATTTCGTTTTGACATTGGTCAGTTCCGTTTCCAGGCGAAGTATATCGCCGGGAATGACTTTCCTTTTGAATTTGACATTTTTGAGTCCGCCAAAATAAACGATTCTACCCTTATTCTCCGGAGTAGATAATAATGTGATCGCCCCGGTTTGAGCCAAAGCCTCAATGATCAAAACACCCGGCATCACAGGGTTACCGGGAAAATGACCCCGGAAAAAAAACTCGTCTTCGCTTACTGTTTTTTCTGCGATCGCAGTCTCTCCGGGTTTCAAATCTATAACTCTGTCCACCAATAAAAACGGATCTCGATGCGGGATTATCTCTTTAATTTGATCTCTGTTCAGCATATTATTCTTTCCATTTTTTAAAAATCAAAGTGGCGTTGTGACCCCCAAAACCCAAACTGTTTTTCAAAGCATAATGGATTGTACGCTTCTTGCTTTGATTAGGTGTATAATCCAAATCGCATTCGGGATCTTTCACGAGGTAATTGATGGTTGGTGGAATAATCCCTTCTTCCAGGGCTTTTGTGGTAATTACCGATTCAATACCGCCAACAGCACCCAGTGAATGGCCATGCATTGATTTCGTGGCGCCGATACTGATTTTGTAGGCATGTTCTCCAAAAACTTCTTTGATCCCTTTGGTTTCTATACGATCATTGTAAAATGTTGAGGTACCATGAGGATTGATATAGTCAATCCATTCAGGTAAGACGTCTCCGTCCGACAATGCATTTTTCATACATTTGATTATCCCTTCGGCGGTTTCATCGGGTTGCGTGATGTGAAAGGCATCGCAATTCGTACTATAACCAACAATTTCAGCGTGAATTTTTGCTTTTCTTTTCTTTGCATGTTCCAATTCTTCCAACATTAAAATACCTGCTCCTTCGGCAATGACAAAGCCGGAACGTTCCCGGTCGAACGGAATTGAAGCACGGTTTTTATCCAAGTTGGGCGAGATCGCCCTCATGTTTGAAAAACCGCCTACGCTAAGGACATTAATGGGTGCTTCCGCGCCACCTGCAAATGCCAATTCAAGATATCCGTCACGAATATAACGAAAAGCTTCGCCAATGGAATTCGTTGCAGATGAACAAGCGGTAACTACGGAAAGTGCCGCTCCTTTCGCCTGATATTTGATTGCAATATTACCTCCAACCAAATTAACGATCGAATTGGGAATAAAAAACGGACTTATTTTATCTGCTCCTTTTTCGATTACTTTTTTTGTTTCTCCAAAAATTGTCCCTAATCCACCGATCCCACTGCCCACAAATACACCGAAACGGTCGCGATCAATTTTTGTTTCTAAGAGCTGACTATCTTCATATGCTTCTTTGGCAGCAACAAGTGCGAAGATTATCGTTCTGTCTAAACGTTTTGTTTCCTTTATTGGTAAATAATCTTCGGCATTGAAGTTTTTCACCTCTCCCGCCAAATAAGGCTTTTGTTTGGAAATATCAAACAACGTGATTTCATCTATTCCATTTTTACCGGTTTTGACACCTTCCCAAGTGGATTGAACATCGTTTCCAATTGGATTTACAGTTCCAAGTCCGGTAATTACCACTCTACGCTTCATGAAAACCTCCTAAGTCATTACTAAGCCGCCGTCAACATGAACGACTTGCCCTGTTACATATTCTGAATAGTCGCTTGCTAAGAATAAAACCATGGAAGCGACTTCTTCCGGTTGTCCGTATCTGCCGATAGGAATTTGTTGTAAGTATTTTTCTTTTATACTGTCTGGGAGTACAGCCGTCATTTTTGTTTCGATGAATCCGGGTGCCACGGCATTACAGGTGATATTTCTTTTGGCGAATTCCCTCGCAACGGATTTTGTAAGACCCATAACGCCCGCTTTGGAAGCGGCATAATTTGTTTGTCCCGCATTCCCTGTTACTCCGGCAATGGACGTGATATTGACTATTTTTCCATACCTGGCTTTACTCATGTATGGAGATGCCGATTTGATCATGTTCCAAGTGCCTTTCAAATTGATTGAGATCACTTGGTCAAAATCTTCCTCTGTCATCCTGAATAACAATTGATCCTTAGTAA
Source organism: Fidelibacterota bacterium (assembly GCA_030620575.1). Classification (GTDB taxonomy): domain Bacteria; phylum Fidelibacterota; class Fidelibacteria; order Fidelibacterales; family Fidelibacteraceae; genus M50B103. The sequence continues at coordinate 2,775 of JAUXEL010000038.1, read as the reverse complement.
TACCTGCGTTATTCACCAGAATATCGATTTTCCCATATTCTTTTATAACTTCTTCGACCAAAGCCTGTGTTTCTTTATATGCGGTAACGTCGGCTTTATAAATGCTACATTTCAAGCCATCTTGAGAGAGCTTTGCGCTAAGAGCCTTCGCTTTTGTTTCAGAATGGTTGTAATTGATGATAACTGTCGCCCCGTTTTTCGCAAGCAGTGAAGAGATCGCTTCACCTATCCCGCTTGCACCGCCGGTAACAAGCGCTGTTTTTCCTTTAAGATCCATGAAAATACCCTTATGATTTTGTTTGAAAAATAGCCGTTATACAAATTTACTTGAATAAACGTTAATATACTGCGTCTTTTACTTGAAAGGCAAGATTGTTATTCATTTCATATTATTCTTTTTAGAAAGTTAATGAACATGCGCCATAGGTAAGACCGGCTCCAAAACCGACCAATATAATTTTATCTTCCGTTTCCATCGTTTCTTCATCCAACATTTCATCTAAGGCGATCGGAATGCTTGCAGCGGAAGTGTTTCCGTATTTGTGGATATTGATGAAGAAAGATTCCAACGGAATATCCAATGCTCTTGATGCACTTTTAATGATACGAATATTCGCCTGGTGAGGTATGATTTTCTTGATCTTTGATTTTGGAATGTTTCCGTATGCCAGCAATTCTTTAATACTCGATTCAATTACTCTTGAGGCAAATTGATATACCTTTTGTCCATCCATATGGACATAATCGTCAACATGCAAAATTAAGTCTTGATCCTCTTTTGATGAGATATTGAAAATCGCTTCTTTAGTCTTATCTTTTTCCACAATCGCTGCTCCGGCACCATCGCCAAAGAGCACACAGGTATTCCGATCTTGATAATCCGTTACCTTGCTTATGACTTCTGCGCCGATGATCAGTGCGCCTCGGTGTGTACCGCTATGCAACATCCTTTCTGCCACATTCAAGGCATAGATGAACCCGGTGCATGCAGCATTGAGGTCAAAAGCGATAATTCCCTGCTTATCTAAGTCGAGATTGGTCTGGACCTGAGAAGCCACACTTGGACTTTTCAAGTTGGGGGTAAATGTTGCCACAATGATCAAATCAATATTGTTTTTATCATAACCCACTTTTTCAATAGCCTTTTGGGCCGCTAATGTTGCCAGATCAGCTGTTGTTTCACCATTTGCAATGCGTCTTTCCTTGATCCCTGTTCTTGATGTGATCCATTCATCCGTAGTATCAACGATTTTTTCCAAATCTTTGTTTGAAAGAACTTTATCCGGAGTATAACGTCCGGTTGAAACAATTTTTAAAAATCCTTTGTCTAAACCCATTTTATATTCCTCCTGTGTTTATATATTTCTATTATTTCTTCATTTTTTTGAAGTTAATGCCCCGAATTCAAAGGATCCCGGATCGCTAATTTTGTTAAGTTTTGTGTGTAACTCCAAAAGTATCTTGGTATAAATTGACCGCAAAATCTTCCGGGCACAAAATCGAATATTTTGCTTTTTCGGACATGGTAAAAATACCACAAATATTAAAATCTTTGCGTTTGCTTTTAATAATTATTCCTTTTCCTGTAAAATAGTAGGGAAATGATATTCCAACAAAAACAGCTCAGATGCTTTGTGATCAAATAGAATGTTAAGTCAGATTTAAATCATAACTGCTTACAAACAGCTTTGATTCTTTTTTATCCCATATGTCTTGCGGCAAAAGTTATATCGTTAAACTATAGCGCAAAACATAGAATTTCCCGGTATAGAAAAAAGATAGTCAGTTGAGTTGTTCGTTTTTACTGCAATTATTGATTTTTTTCAATATACTGCAATAAATCTCTTACCTTTTTTAAATTCTCTATCTCAGAGTCCGGAATAGTTATGTCAAACGCACCTTCAATACTCATAATAAGTTGAATGGCGTCTAAAGAGTCTGCACCCAAATCATCCTGAAGATCCGCATCCAGCGTGATCTTCTCCTTTGGGACACTTAACTCATCTGCAATTAGTGTGATTAGTTGTTCTTGCATTTTTCCTCCATGTGTGTTTTTAAGATTTTTGATGTTTTTTAATTAGAACATTAAAAACCTCGATGACAGTTTAATATAATTTTTAATAATTTGCCAAGCATTTTTTTCGATTATTGCAAATTGAATTTTAGGGTAAAAATAGCATTGGGGTCTGGCAAATAGGCTGTTTACGGTTTGGGAAGTTGATTTGTTGATTTGTTGATTTGTTGAAAAAGACAATTTATCCTCCGAAGCTTCGGGGCGGGGCCGGGCAAGCTGTCTACTGCCTTCTGCCTTCTGCCTTCTGCCTACTGTTTACTGCCTACTGTTCGCGTCTCCATCAATATCAATAATTACTATTGCAATTGCAGTTTGATTTGTATGACTTACACTAACTGATGAGTATTGGATCTTAATTTTTTTATGCACTTCTTCCGAAAAATGCAAGTATGGTTTTCCGTTTGCATCGTTTTCAATCCAACTATCCCTCCAACTCAAATTGTCAATATATGACAAAAGCACCTTTCGCACTGCCTCTTTTGCCGCAAATCTTACAGCAAAATGTTGAGCGGCTTGTGCGGAATGTTTTGAATACTCAATCTCGACCGGATGAAAATATTTTTTTACAAAAACCGGATTTTCGATCGACTTTTCGATGCGCTTTACTTCAATTATATCAATTCCGGTTTCCAGCATATTGAACTCGTTTAGGGGGTTAAAGGTTTAGAGGTTTAGAGGTTTAGAGGTTTAGTGTTTAGAAG
>JAUXEL010000181.1 GCA_030620575.1 Fidelibacterota bacterium | reverse complement strand
GATCTAACTACTACATCGACTAATTGTCCATCACTGTATATCGCATTTGAGCGGGACAGTATCGGCTCTGATTCCTTGCTTGATAATTACGATAAGGCAAATCGGATCCGCTATGCCTTGAACATGAACAAACTGCCGGATTACGTGATGCTGAAGGACGCGTTGGAATCAGAACCCTATTCCGGATTCACCAGCTTTACCCGGCCGGGGATTAGCGATGACGGCCTTCTGGCGATCGTGGAATACAGCTCAATGTCCGCGCCCCTTTGCGGGATATGCATGGGAGCCATGCTGAAAAAAGAAAATGAAGAATGGCAAGTTGTTTGGATTGAAATGATATGGATATCGTGATGGTTTAATATCGCACCCTCGTTAGAGCAGATGCGATGATGAGAGAGGAGTATTGGAGAGAGTAAAAAGAGTAGGGAGTAAGGAGTAGGGAGAAGAGAGAAAAGAACGGGGGAGAAAAGAGTATTGAGTGTTCCTTGAATATCGAATATTGAACAAGGAATAACGAATAATGAACTGAACGATGAACGATAAGATATAAGAAAAATACATCCACAGATTGCTATTTATTATTTACATTTTTAATCTTCCTCCTACGTCAAGACTACGGAGGACAAGTTTTCCTTTAGTCTTTCTTCTACGCCAAAGCACAAGCTACTTTCACCTATGCGTAAAGCTACGGTGAACAGGTCGGCGTAGCGGACTGACAACCGGTCGGAAATAACGAATGGTTGAAAAGAGATAAATTCCATCTGTCATCCCGGACGAGCGCAGCGAAGATCCGGGATCTCAATTCTCTTCCATCGCCGCATCAGCTTTTGTACGTTCTGTCTGCGGTAATTTGCGGATGGTCTTTCGGATATATTGGAAACAACATAAAACGTAATGTTATGTACCAAAAATAGGATAATCGGGACAGATTGTAAAAATATGCGACATCAACCACCCTGTTCCCTTTCAAATCATTATCGAATATTATCATATCATATCGTATCGCAATAAGGTCAAATTTACAAGTCGAGGTGCAGAAACGAAAAAAATCGTTTCCTGTTTTCAAATCCTTAGCGCTTAATGGGGTAATGATTTAATAAATAGGGTAACTATTGCTTGCCGTTACCCTGTTTACCATATATTAATTACCCTTGCTTCGGCGTAGTGGGCCTGCGGAGAACAAGTTTATCTTGATTCTTGAATCTTTTACTTTTGTCTTTATACTTTATTCTTTTATCTTGTATGATTACCGTATCATATCGTATCAATTTTGTAAATTCCGTCATTATGCTGACGCTATTTATATTAATTTAGTCATCGTGTTGACGGTATTAACATTTTATACCGACCGGTATAATACAACACGGTATAATTTCTCATCATGAATAGGGTAATCTTCCAATAAATGAGGTAATAACGGCTTGATATTGCCCCTTTTTAGCTTGAACTCCTCTCTTCGCTTCCGGCTTCTGCTTTTATCTTTTTACTTTGATCTTTTATCTTGTTCAACATGTCCCATTTTTTTCATTTTTGGTACATATTGGAAAAACACGTACCTCCAAACACCTGTTCGGCACTAACTATGTTTTAAACTATTTTTCGCAAAACAAATATTTTTATACCATTTGGTATTATACTAACCTATATTATACTGCATGGTATAATTTGGAGGTGACTTATGAAACCCGCTTCACCCTTTAAGTATGGATCAACCGTAAGCGGTAAGGCGTTTACCGGAAGAAAAACCGAAAGCAAACAATTAATCCATAATCTTATTAACGGTATTCATACTGTAATCATTTCGCCTCGTAGATGGGGAAAATCTTCTTTGGTAGAAAAGGTTGTTCATGATATTACAAAACGAGACAAGTCAATAAATATCGTATTGCTTGATCTATTTACGGTTTCAAGCGAACAAAATTTTCTTGAAATGTTTGCACGGGAAGTCATAAAAGCGGGTTCATCTAAATTGGAAGACCGACTATCTATCGTAAAATCATTTTTTAAACAGCTATCCCCAAGAGTAACTCTTGGAATAGACCCCAATACTGATTTTAGCATTAGCTTTGACTGGAATGAAGCTAAAATACATAGGGATGAAATTCTTAATCTGCCGGAAGAGCTTGCAAGGAAAAAAAATATTCGCCTGATCATTTGTTTAGATGAATTCCAAAATATCACCAATTTTGAACACTATGAAGAACTTGAAAAAGCCATGCGTGCCGCTTGGCAAAGACATAAACATGTTTCATATTGTCTTTATGGAAGTAAACGTCACATGATGGAAAATCTTTTCAGAAAATCATCAAACCCCTTTTATCGCTTTGGCGATATCATGTTCCTGAAAAAGATCCCCAAAAATGAATGGATTAAATTTATCATGAAAGGTTTTAAAGATACCGGTAAATTCATTCCTGAAAAATTGGCCGAATTCATTCCCCTGACGATGGAAGATCATCCCTGGTATGTACAGCAGTTTGCTTCATATACTTGGCGTAGAACAGAAAATACTGTCACGGCATCTGAAATATCAGAAGCCATGAAAGAATTGATCTTTGCCAATTTACCCCTATACCAAAATGAAATTGAAAATCTTAGTGGAAAACAGGTCAACCTATTAAGGGCAATATATGATGGTGAAGTACAATTGACCAGCACAAGGGTCATGCGAAAATATGATCTGGGCACACCTATAAACATTACAAGAAACAAAAAAAGCCTTGAAAAAAATGATATGATCTATCCTGTCGGCAAGAAATATGAGTTCCTGGATCCGGCCTTTAAATTATGGTTTATGCTTCAATATTATAAACAAGATGCCAGCGATATATCAAATATACCCGGGTAAAATATAATATGGATTCTTTTATTGTACAAAACGACTTATAACAACAATATAAATTAGAAACAAATGACAAAAACCATTTAAACCCTTAAACCCTTAAACTATT
>JAUXEL010000105.1 GCA_030620575.1 Fidelibacterota bacterium | reverse complement strand
GTTCAGAAGATGGAAGATAAGAAGTTCTTTTCTTTCTCAACCTCAACCTTAACCTTAACCTTAACCTTAACCTATTAAGAAGATAAAAGTTAAAAATCAGAAGTCAGAAGAGTAAGATGGTCCCTTGTGTGAAACACAAATTCAAGTCGCAAATTATCAAAAACACCATGAATAATGTCATCTCAATCCCCGAATGATCAGGGTGAAGGAGAGTTCGAAATGACATCAAAAAAGCTATTGACAGCATGCGATTCCCATTTTCTAATCTGTTTCACACAAACGGATTACTACTTAGATCTTTGAGCGGCAATAGACAATATAATTCCGAGAATAATTCCAAGAAGTGCCGCAAAAACAATTCGATATTCCGGTGACATCAAAAAAGTGATCGTATGTGCCGGAATCCAGAAAAAAGGGATTGTGCGCTTAAAAACAAAATTCCACTGTACATTCCAGTCTAATTTAGAAAGTATTTTATAAATTGGCATGGGGGAAAAGAAACCTTTTAGTGTGCCACCGGTCTGCGTAATATGAATATCGGTAATTTTATGAAAAGTCATAAAAACCGGTGCAAAAATAAGATTCATAAAAACACTTATAGCAAAGGCTGTTATGAATCTTACAAAACCCAGCCCGGCTTCATGTGCCGCGAAAATATTTCCAAATTTCATTGCGTCAATTGCCTGGTTAATATGAAAAAATTTCACCAAAAGAACGGAGGTTCCGGCAGAAAAGATCATAAAAGCCATTTTAATGCCGATACCCAGAAAGCCCCAAACAAAAGCCCGTGGTAAAATTCCAAACCCCGGCTGATTATACCGCCCTTTTTTAATTCGCAGACCGATCATCTCGCCCAAAGTCGCAAGAAGGGAAAATTTAACAAAACTTGTTATCCACCACAGGTTTTCATTAAAAAGAAATCCCTCTTGAAAACTTTTTAATATTGGAATTGGGAAAAAAAGCCCCACTAAAGCAATAATCAAACCGGCCATCAATAAATCGGATTTTTTCATGATCAGAGTAATGTTCCTTTTTTGATCAGCATCTTTCCACTTTAATTTCCTAAGTACTGACTACTATTTTCCAACTACTAAGTTCTTGCTTTATAAATAAACACCAAATCCCAATCCACCCCAGGGCAGGAAACCCCAAGTATCTAAGGAGGATATAGGCGAAAAATATGCATGTAAGAAAAATTTCTTCATATTAAAACGATAACCTATGCGAGGGGATAAAGAAAAATCCCAAAACCAAGACTGTAAAGAAGGAGGATATACAATGGTAGCATAGTAATAATAGGGGACAAATTGCACTCCGGCAAAAACCTGATGTTTAACTCCGTAATAATAATTCAAGCCAAGAGGAAAAGTATTTACCATGAACATCGTACCCGCACCAACAGTTAATGCAAAATGATGTTTTTCTTGGCTGTAAAATAGATATTGATATTCAGATGATATAAATGACAAATGACCGCCAAGATCAAGCGATAAACTATGCCGCTGAATTTTTTCTTCTGCATAAACCATCAGAAAAGTATTTAAAACAAAGAGGAGAATAATCAGCTTTTTCAATTTTTATATTCTTTCTTATTAATAATCTGTGTGAATTTGCGAAATCTGCGGATTAAATTGTTTTTCCTTTTTTTATCACGATGTCCACACAATTAACCCCAAACATCGCGATCATATCATCAAAATTCTTTACAGAAGTAATAACAATATCCGCCTGTTTGCCTTTTTCAATGGAGCCAATACGATCCTCACGATTAATTGCTTTCGCTGCATTAATGGTAACTGCTTTCAGGGCTTCTTCTGTGGTGAATCCCATATGCATGACCGCAAGGGACATCATTATAGGCAGTGACAGTGAAGGGCAAGTGCCAGGATTGTAATCTGTAGCAAGAGCAACCGGCATACCGGCATCCAAATAGGGACGGGCGTCCGGATAGGTGGAGCGTAAATAATAGGAGCATCCCGGTAAAAATACCGGCACCGTATCAGAACGTAACAGTGCGTCAAATTCCGCGGGAGCCACATGGTCAAGGTGATCCACTGAGACGGCCGACATATCCGCCGCTAAGCCCGTTGCGCCCAGCGATTCAAATTGTCCGGAATGGATCTTAAGAGCCAAGCCCTTTTCTTTTGCCGCCTTTAAAAATTGTTCGGTATCTGCAAAAGAGTAAGCTCCGATGTCACAATAAATATCAACAAATTCAGCTTGATCTTTCGCCAGATCCAAACCTTCGTGCAAGAGCCAATCTAAATATTTTTCAGGTTCCTGATCTTCGGGGTAAACATGCGGACCTAAAAAAGTTGCAACCGTTTCAAGATCGCTTTCTTTGTTCAGGCGATGAATAACATCGAACATTTTTTTCTCAGCTGCCGGCTCTAATCCATATCCTGTTTTGATTTCAGCCGTCGTCGTACCGTGCTCTAAGCACATGTTCGCGCGTTCAAGCGATTCCCGATACAATGTTTCAGGGTCCGCGGCACGGGTTGCACGTACTGAGGCATAAATGCCGCCACCACGTTGTTGGATTTCCTGATAAGACATTCCTTGCAAACGATATTGCAATTCATTTGCCCGGGATCCGCTGTGCACAAGATGCGTATGGCAATCAACAAATCCGGGCAGCACCAGCGCCCCCCCGGCATCAATTATCCGCTTAGCAGTATAAGGATGGGTGTCCCCGTCAATAATATCAATAATTGCTTCCCCGCGAACAACTAAAGTACCGGAAACGATCTCTCCCAAAGATGATATTGTCATCATATGAGCATGTTCAATAATAAGATCAGCTTGTAGCATGTGCTAACGTCTCCTCTGCTGTTTTGGCCAGTTTTTCACAATCATTTTGCACACTGGAAACATACTGTTTTGCTTCTGTGCTAATCCGTGTGCGTGTTGGTTCATCCTCAAGAGAAGGAAGATTGATCAGTACATTATAATATGCGCCCCATGCTGCGGCTTGGGTTTGTCTCACAGCAACAGCCGCATCGGAAAGCGCATTTTGATTACCATTTTTTAGAACATATTCAGCAAGCTTCAGAATGTCGCTACACAATTTCAGGGTAGCATGAGGGATTTCAATAGCATCAAGTACAGCCTGCTGAACGGCCTTATCACGTTTCTTTTTATCTTCCTCACTTTTTTTAGGCATGCGCAACGCTTGCATCCAGCGGGTGAAGGCTTCCGTATCTTCGTCTATCAGCTGAAGTGCTTTTACTTTCAGTGCCTGACCATCACGCCCACATTTTTCCATTTCTTCTTTTACTTCCGCGTACTCTTTATTTTCAAATGTAAGATTTGCAACCATTGCTGACAGGGCGGCACCCAGAGCGGCATTCAAGGCAGCCACACTTCCTCCGCCGGGAGCGGGTGCGTTAGATGAGAGCAGATCGGTAAAATTATTCACGGTCAAGTGTTTCAACTGACCTTCTTCATTTTTAAGTGCGTATTCTACAATGCGTTTTTGAGGATCGAAGGGTGAGGTGTCTTCCAATCCCAATGAACGGACCGCTGTCCTGATAATATCTTTTTCGGGACAAGCCGTGGACGCACCCTGTTTTTTTAAATAATACTCGCCGGTATCCAACATGGCTTGCAGTGGCACCAGTCCGATCAATTCGGAACCTGTGACTCGCAGTCCTTTTTTTGCGGCTTCGTCGATGACCATGTCAAAGGCCGTATGCAAGCCGGTGATGTCAAAACGGTGCAGGTTCATCGTGATCTGGGCATAGCCGTATTCTTCAATGTACCAGCCGCCGGCCTGGCAGAATTTCAGTTTGCCGGGGACCTTGACCATCTTGCCCTCAGCGTCGCGGACGATCTTGCCGTCCTTATCACGCTTGGCTCGTCCTGTGGAACGAATGGTCAGGGCGATATCTTTGGCCGCTTTAAGATCTGCCGTATTTAAATTGATATTGTAAGCCAGCATGAATGCTCGAGCGCTTACGGCTGTAGCACCTGACTTGGGTAAAAAGACCGGTTCACCGAAATCGGGAGCAAAATCGGGATCTTTGAATTTCTTTTCAAGTGCCTCGTACTCGCCTTTGCGTATATCGGGCAGATTGTAGCGATTCTCGCGTTGAGCCGCTTCACCATATAAAAAGATCGGAATGCCCGTGGCCTCATTGATGCGTTTTCCTAAAACCTTAGCCAGTTCGGCGCATTCTTCCATGGTGATATTGGAAACGGGGACCAGAGGACAGACATCCGTGGCACCCATGCGTGGATGCGCGCCGCTATGTTTGGACATATCAATAACTTCAGATGCTTTTTTTACAGCGGCAACGGCAGCCCGCATAACCGGTTCGGGTTCACCGGCAAAAGTTACCACCGTCCGGTTCGTATCCTTGCCCGGATCCACATCCAGTAAAAGTGCTCCGTCAACGCTTTCGATCACATCCGTGATCTGTTTAATAATATCCATGTTGCGCCCTTCGCTAAAATTGGGCACGCATTCAATAATTTTTTTCATGTTATAAATCCTTATAAAAAAGAAATGATAATTTTGTGGTTTATAAAAGTTACAAATTGTAAGGCAAAAGAAAAGACTAAAGATAAAAGTATAAAGAATAAAGTTCGCTTTTGAACAGTTGTATTAAATACTCTTAACTTTGTCATTTCGTACACTCTTACACTCCCATACTCGTACCTTCTTCATGCTTCATGCTTCAGGCTACTTGCTTCCGGCTTTTGGTTCCTTCATACTGGGAATATTTACATTATGCTTCTTAGCGAAAGCCTTGGCTTCATCATAGCCTGCATCCACATGCCTAAAGATGCCCATCATGGGATCGGCATCGAGAACACGCTGTAAACGCAGTGCCTTTTCTTTAGTACCCGTTGCTACAATGACCTGTCCGGCATGGGTTGAATTCCCAATTCCCACACCGCCGCCATTATGGATCGAAACCCAGTCGGCCCCACAGGCAGTATTGACCAAAGCATTCAATAATGGCCAGTCAGCAATGGCATCACTGCCGTCTAACATGTTTTCCGTTTCCCTGTCCGGCGATGCCACCGAGCCGCAATCAAGATGGTCGCGTCCGATAACAATAGGTGCTTTTAGTTTACCATTTGCAACAAGATCATTTATACGCAATGCGAATTCCGCCCGTTCGCCCAAGCCGAGCCAGCAGACCCGGTTAGGAAGTCCAAGCTGTGGCACTTGATCGCGGGCAATCGTGATCCATCGGGTGAGGATATCATCCTTCGGAAATAACTCCAGCACAAGATCATCCAGGATACGAATATCTTCCATATCACCGGACAGCGCAACCCAGCGAAAAGGACCGCGTCCATGACAGAACAAGGGACGAATATAAGCAGGTACAAACCCGGGATATAAATATTTGCCCTCATCATCTCTTACTTTTACACCGGCAAGTTCCGCTTGAGCGCGTAAATTATTACCGTAGTCAACGGCAATAGCACCTTTTTTTTGCATATCTAAAATACCCTGAGTATGCCGGGCAATAGATTCCAGAGAACGTTTTTTATAGGTTTCAGGGTCACTATCGCGCAACTTGCGCAAAGCTTCCAAGTCACCGGAGGGAACATAATCCAGTAAATTATGTGCGGAGGTTTGATCGGTTACAACGTCCGGAATGATATTGCGTTTGACCATCTCCGGAATAATGTCAGCACAATTTCCAATCAAGGCAATTGAAAGCGGTTTTTCAGCTTTTACCGCATCGATCATTAAGCCCACTGCTTCGTCAAGTGAATAAGTCAGCATCATGCAATATCCCTCATCCACGCGGCGCTGTGCCCGGAGCGGATCAATTTCAATATTGATAATAACACCGTTATTCATTGTTACAGAAAGCGGTTGTGCGCCGCTCATAGCTCCCAGTCCGCCGGTAAGTACCCACTTCCCGCGCAAGTCACTACCGAAATGCTGTTCCGCAAGTGCTGCCAAAGTTTG
>JAUXEL010000130.1 GCA_030620575.1 Fidelibacterota bacterium | reverse complement strand
CTTAAGACTATCATCTTGGTAGGTCTGCCTATGCTTATTTATATACCTAAAATTATTTTAGTTTTTGATAACGTTTTTTTGATGGATAAGTTTTTCCCGGAAATAGTCATTATAGTCTCGGCTTTAGGCATAGTTCTAAGTACTTTAATCATAGATCCGTTGATTACGGTTTGTTCGGCGGTGTTGTATTTGAAGAATAGAGAAGAGTAGAGAAAAACCCTAAATCCTAAATCCTAAACTCTAAATAAACTCAAATGTCTAAAGCTCAAAACTCAAAACTATATGATTTTTTGACTTTTGGATTTTGTGTTTTGGATTTATTTAGGGTTTAGGGTTTAGAGTTTAGAGTTTAGAGTTTAGAGTTTAGAGTTTAGGGTTTATCCGCCTTCCCCGACCCCGATACTTTGGGGCCGGACCAGTCTTCGTCCCGATATTCATCGGTACTACGCTTGGCAAGCAGGCGGTTTACGACTTACGACTCACGCTTCACGATTTGCATAAAGGTGTAATATGGTAACGGAAATACAAACTACCAAAATTTTACTTCGTGATCGCGTTCGGAACATCAATATAATTAATTTTATAAAAAATTATCCTCCCTGTGATATTATTCTGGAAGGAAATTCTATTTTAGTCCGCGGGATCAGTGACCGGCCATGGGTCTATATCAGTAGTATCACAAAGACAGGATTCTCATCGATCATACGGCATCTTACTCCGGCCGACACGTGTTTTGCCATTCTGGAAGATTGGATGCTGCCATTGATCACACAAAATAAAAAAACTGCATGGAACCTGTCTTGTGACAAACTTTATCTGCCCGATAGTATACAAGTCTCCCCTATTTCAGCGGATATCAGAGATTTATCAGTGGATGATACCGATTATATTTATGCACATTATATGTATAAAACCTTAACATCACCCGAATATATTTCTGAACGTATTCAACATGGTACGGCATTGGGAATAGATGTCAATAATACCCTTGCCGCCTGGATAATCACCCATGATGATGGTGCTATGGGCTTTCTGGAAGTGCTTCCAAAATACCGCCGGCGTGGATTTGGACATGCTCTTACTGCAGCCATGATCTTTCGACTTCGGCAACAGGAAACTTTGCCATTTGTGCATATTGAATCCGATAATATCCCGTCACTGCAATTAGCGAAGCAATTTGGATTTATATTTGACAGACGGATCCATTGGATTGAATTGCTTAGTTAAATAACCGGGAATTGTCAGAAGCCATTAAGGAAATTCTTAATTTTTACGGTTTAGGGTTCACCTCACACAAAGGGCACAGAGGGATTTAAGACACAAAGAGATAATAAAACATAATAACTTTAATGGTTTAATCTACAGATCGCGCAATTTGTCCCGATGCATGTCGGGAGATCATTCAGATGAAGTTTGGTTTTTTATTTATCTGCCTGCTGTTTACCGCTTCCATCTTCCCCGATTAATCGGGATCGGGTCAGTCTTCGTCCGGCTTACGCCAAAGCTTCAGCTGACTATGTCTGGCAAGCAGGCGCTTCACAATCTTGCATCTTACCGTTCACGGTTCACGATTTATTTTTCCCGTCTTTGTTCTTCATTGTTCATTGTCAATTTAAAACTTGCCTCAAGTTTTTTTCAGCATTCTGTGTTTGTTATCACATTATTTTCATTAAAATATTGAAAATACATCAAGAAAACTTGCCTCAAGTTTTTTATACAATTATTGCACCTATATTTTGATAATTCCTTTTATTTGCGTTGTTTTCTTAAAAACTTGCCCCAAGTTTTTTTCAGCATTCTGTGTTTGTTATCACATTATTTTCACTAAAATACTAAAAATACATCAAGAAAACTTGACTCAAGATTTCTTTTCGAAGCAATTATTTTAATCTAATTTGACTTTTTCTTGATATTGCGGAATATGAGTATTCCAACCGAGCTCTTTTTTGATCAATTTCTGCAAATTTATACTGGCATCCGGTTCACCGTGTATAATGAAAGTATTTTTCGGGGCCTTTTTGTATTGCTTCAACCAGTTTAATATTTCCCGGTAATCAGCGTGGGCGGAAAATTCATTTATTGTTTCAATTTTCGCGGCAGATTTGATCTGCATACCATGAATTTTAATTTTGTCTTTGCCATTTTGCAGTGCTCTGCCGCGAGTACCTACAGCTTGATAACCGACAAAAACGATAGTATTTTTCGGACTCGGCAAACGACGGATAAGATGGTGGAGAATACGACCTCCGGTAAGCATTCCGCTGGCAGAAATAATAATACAAGGATCCTGTGAAGCATTGATACGCTTGGACGCATCAACACTCTCCGTGAATTCAGTATGGGTAGTCTGGAGTACATCTATTCCCTGTTCCCGCAATGCAGCAGCATCTTTATCATAGATTTCGGTATGTTTCGCATAGAGTTTGGTTGCCTTGATGGCCATGGGACTATCCACATAAACCGGCAGTACAGGTATTTCTCCGGCGCTTTCAAGTTCCCGCAGCGTATAAAGCAGTTCCTGAGTACGTCCCACAGAAAACGCCGGAATCACAACAACTCCCCGTTTTTTATATGTATCCTGCACAATGCGTTTAATTTCTTTTTCCGGATTTCCCTGATTATGTAAACGCTTACCGTAAGTTGATTCCACCAGTAAATAATCCGCGTCCAATATAACGGAAGGGTCTTTTAAAATCGGACGTTCATAACGACCGAGATCACCGGAAAATACAATTTTACGCTCCTGACCGGATTCATTCCAGCGGCCAATAACAAAAGCTGAGCCGAGAATATGGCCTGCATCACGAAACGACATCATGATATCCGGACTTGGTCTGAACGGGCTATCATAAGGCACTCCTTTTAGCAGCTTAATGGTCTGTTTGGCATCTTCCATGCTGTATAAAGGAAGGGCGGGCTTATGTTTGCTTGTGCCTCTTTTGTTTGCATATTTTGCGTCTTCTTCCTGCAGATGCGCGGAATCCAATAACATGATTTGTAACAAATCGCGTGTGGCTTCTGTGCAGTATATTGCCTTATTGTATCCCTGTTTTATCAGTCGCGGTAAATAACCTGTATGATCAATATGGGCATGGGTTAAAACAACTGCATCCAGCTCACGAATATTTATATTCAAGGGCATCCAATTGCGTAAACGTAATTCTTTCAGTCCCTGGAATAGACCGCAGTCAATAAGAATGCTGCTGTCGCGGTGTTCAAAAAGATACTTGGAACCTGTAACAGTTCCGGTTGCGCCAAGAAATGTAAGTGTTGCCATGGATTTCTCTCTATTTATTTTTGAGATTGAAAATAGCGGGTCAGTGATTTTTTTATTTCACCGGTAAATTGTTCTTTTCCGCGATTATTGAATGCCAGTCCATTGCTGAAATATCGGTCAATATACAGCCCGTTTGATGTTGCTTTTAACATAGTTTTTCTTACATCTACGAGTTCCTTCCCGTACATAGTGGAATACATATCGATAAGATCATTAAAATGCACATTGCTTCGTACACGGAATACATCCAGGTCAAGAGCCCGTGCATAGTTTTTCAGAGCTTCTTCCGCCTGTCCTTCATGTTCATTAATTTTACCTAAACAGTAGTAATATATCGCGGTTTGTGGTTCCCATGCTTTCAAATCATTGATCCAACGATCAACGGTAAAACGATCCGCATTATCCACCAATACAGCACATTCCTGTGCAATATCGGCATCCTGTAATTCCTTATCGCTAAAAAAGGAGCGATAAGGGCGAATCTTGAGATTCTCAGGTAAAGAGACTAAGAATAGAGGATCTTCTGTTTTTTTTATCATGCGTTTCAAATTGCGTTCAAAATAAGATTCTGCTTCAAAATAGAGGTCAGACTGATAAGGTACAGCCCATTCATCAATATTTGCAGGCGGGAATTCAGTATGCGGATCTTTTTTTAGATATACAAAACGCTCCAGAACCTGCAAAAACCGGTGATTCTTAAGAGCAACATAGGCAGTTAACCCCCAGTAATTATCAATACCTTCCATCCACTTGCTTTTTCGCGGAATACCATAAAACTCATTTGCCCCGCTCACAATAACGTAACCATCCGCATCATAGCGGTTTAAGCGTTTTACCAAACGTATTATGGCAAAACTGTTGGTATAGGGTACTGCTATCTGAATAATATCATAGTACAGACTATCGTTACCATAAAAATCGGGCAGAATTTGTTTTACATTTGCATCCGGGAAATAGGAACACAGACTTTGATCACCGATCAGAAAAATGCGACGGGTATTTTCTGTTTTTTTCACCGGGAAACGCTGCGGTAAAATTGAAATATCATTAAACTGTTCAGCTGCTATAAAGCGGCGGTAATATAAAGGGTTTAATTCATAATACTGTTTATCTGATGAGGTGGAAAATAGCAGATAAGAGTCCCCGATACTCCAAAGCCGTAATCCGAGTTCAAGAAGCACCACAATAAGCAGTGGTGAGAAGCGGAAAAAAATACTGTATGCGCGTTGTCTAAATGATACTTTCATAATTATATTGGGAACGGCGTACTGCCGGAATTAGCACCTAACACAATAATTAAAAAGATGAGAAAAAGAACAAATAAAGACACTAAAATATAATGATGCCGGTCAAATACAAAATCAATCATTAATTTCAGTACTTCTCTAAACTCATTCATATTTCATTTTCCTTTTCCGGGTAAAATATACATAAATATATCCACCGTCTGCAATGGTAAAAAAAAGAGGGGCTGGGGGTTCGGGGTTCGGGGTTCGGGGTTTGGGGTTCGGGGCTTGGGGTTCG